>CAYRXL010000027.1:839-6007 GCA_964428295.1 uncultured Alphaproteobacteria bacterium | reverse complement strand
AAATAATAATATTCTTTCAAATACAAATAATAATTTATGAGTGAGTTTATTATCTAAATCCTTATCATTATCTAATACAAATTCAATAAATCTATCTGCAGTTTGAAAATTAACTAATGTTCCACAAAAATCAAATAGTGCTACTTTATTAGTACTAAAGCTTATATGTAAGTTGTTTAAAGAAATTTTTCCTTTTAAGATATTTGGCTTTACACCTTCATTGTTTTCATTCTTCAAAGTTTGGAGGGTTATAACACCTTGTTTTTTTGAAATAGTATGACTAGTTCTTATTAATATTTGTGAAAATCTATTTAATGGACCAAACAACCTAGAATTTAAAATATTAACTCCAACTAAAGCTCCAATAGTCAGTTGACCATTTACAACCTCTTGAGCACCATAAAATATTATAGCAACTGTAGCCGCAGGTGGAATCATCAAAATCATTTGATCAAAAAATGTTATATAAAAACTAATTCTTCTTTCAAAAACACGCAATTGAGCATGTAATAATTTAAATTTACTCGTCAATAGTTGAGATGCGTTAAATGATCTGACTGACTCTGGAGAATTGATCAAATCTTGGATTGTGTGTTCTGTATTATTAACCCTCTGGCTCCGTCCTAGAGAAAACTTTTTTGAAATAAGGTTTCTCACATAAATAATTCCTAAAAAACTTAAAACAGAACATGTAGTTATAATACCTAGGATATAAGAAATAAAAAATATAACTAATATAAAAATCACAACAAAAAAAGTATCTATAATCGAAACAAGCAAATCAGACCCTGCTAACAATTTAGAATCTCTAGAAAAAGAAAAAGAATTTGAAAATATATTTTTTAATTTGGGTATATTATAGCCAAGCTTACTTCTGAATGACTTAGTAAATATACTTAATGATAACTCTCTATAATTATTAATACTTACTTTGTCTGCAAGTATATTTCTAAGAAATCTCAAAACTAATTCAAATATAAGTTGACATAATACACCTAAGGTTAAAGCATAAAGAGTGGCATCTAACTTATAGGAGATATACCTATTAAGTATCTGAATAACGTAAATTGCACTTGACAATGCAAGACAATTAACTAAAAGGGATGATATTATCAACCAAAAATTCTGCCAACTAAATTTTCCTGTCATTAATAAAATTTACCTAGTCATTAATAAGATTTACCTAAAAGAGTTTTAAAAATTAATTAGTAAACAATTATATATTTGTATTGTATACAACATAATATTCCATATAGTAAGTTTTGTTTTATTTTTAGCCTTAATAACAACTAGCAAAATTTCTTGAATTATTTTTTACTTTTGGTCATAGTAAATTTAATCCGCGGTAGCTCAGTGGTAGAGCAATCGGCTGTTAACCGATCGGTCGTAGGTTCGAATCCTACCCGCGGAGCCAATGGTTTCGTTAAGTTTTTAATATTAAATTAATTTTTAATAACCTAGTGATTAAGATGGATTTTCAAGTTAAACCTTTAGGTAAAACATTTGGTGCAGAAATAGTTAGAAAAAATAACTCTATTATGTTGAGTAAAGAGAATAGTGATTTTCTAAACCATTGCCTTTTAAAATACCAAGTAATTTGTATACGTAGCAAACCTCTTAATGCAGTTAATTTGTTAAAAATAGCACATTGTTTTGGAGAACCATACAATGAAACCACTCGAAAGCATTGGTTAAGTACGGCACCAGAAATTTCTTTGCTAGATAGTAGCTACATAAATCAAATTGATAAACCTAAAGACCCAAAATTAAATAGAAGAAATGGATGGCATACTGATCACTCTTTTACAAAAAGCCCTCCTAAGGCTACAATTTTACACGGACATAAAGTGACTTCAAAAGCTGGACATACAAGATTTTGTAATACAAAAAATGCATATGAGGATTTATCTGAAAGTAAAAAATTACTCTACAACAAATTGGAAGTAGTACACTGTTATGACACAATAAGGGCACCTGCGAGAGCCGCAGAGAGAACTCCTGAGGAAATGAATGAAACACCTGATGTAACACATCCCCTTATAAGAGAGCATGATGATAACAAAAGTAAATCAATTTATTTTAATGCAAACAGAACTGACAGAGTTCTTGGTTACAGTAGAAAAGAAAGTGACAAATTACTTGACGAGATTCATCTACATACAACAAAACCAAAATATCGTTATGACCATAAATGGGAAGTAGGAGATATTTTAATATGGGATAATAGAAATCTAATACATTCAGTTAATGTTGATTATCCCATAGGTGAGCCTCGAATACATCTGAGAACAATTTTAAAGGGTAAAAAACCATTTAATAGTTGGTTTAGTCTACAAAAGAAAAAATAAGTTAAATTAATTGAAAATTAAAACTTCAAATACAAAAATTCAAAAAAGCTTTCTACAATATATAAAATCTATGGGTCCTGGTATAGTAGTAGCCTTGACTTGGTTAGGAGCAGGAGATTTAGTTGATTCAGCTGTAGCTGGAGCAAACTATGGTTATAATCTCATGTGGGCAATATTGATAGCTTTATTCATTCGTTTTGTATTTGTTTCTACAATAGCTAAGTATCAACTTTGCAACCAATATGGAGAAAGTATAATATCAGGATTTAAAAGAATCCACTCAATTTTACCCAGTATAATTGTAATAATTGCAATTCTTTTTGGACACTTTTATTGTTCCTATATGATAAAAGGCTTAGGAAAAGCTAGTTATAATTTAACTGGTTTATCATCACCATTTATTTGGTCATCAATTTGGGTAATTTTTGCTGCAATATTAATTTTTAAAGGGACATACAAGAGAGTCGAACTCATTTTTTATATTTTTTTATTTATACTAACAACCTCTCTAATTGCTGTTTCTATTATGTCTAATCCTAACCCTATAAAGATTATTAGTGGAGCTTTTCTATTTGATATTCCTGAAAATAACGGATCATTTAGTGCACTATTGGTTATAATCTCTTTAATAGGTGCTATTGGAGGATCTATTGCTAATTTACTCTATCCTTATTTCATTCAACAAAAGGGTTGGAAAGGATCTAAATACAGAAAAGTACAAATATATGACCTAGCACTTGGCACTATTGTACTAGTAATTATTAATTTATCTATCTGGACTATTGGTGCAGAATTACTACATCCTAAAGGTTTGGTAATAAGTGATTTAGACAGTTTAGCCAATATCTTGACAATGTCCATAGGGGAAATAGGTATACCTATTTTTTACATGGGAGTCTTGGCCACGTTATATAGTTCACTAATTGGTCTTTCTGTAGGTTTTGGCTATTTAGTTACTGATGCGGTTCTAGTAATAAAAAGCAAAAAATATAAAAAAGCCAAAGAAATAAATGTTAGCAAATCAAAAACATATCACTTAGTAGCTGCATGGTGCTTGTTTTCTCCTTTAATATGGAGTCTACCCAACATGCCAAGTTTTATTACACTTACCATTGTAGCAAATGCCGCAGCTGTATTTTTTCTTCCATTGCTTTGTGGATCACTTTGGTATTTGACCTCAAGTAAAAAACTTATTGGTAATAAATTTAAAAATAATATAATGGAAAATTTAGTTCTTTTAATGTTATTTACTCTCTCTATATGGGGATCATACAAGGCGATAATATCTATACAAGACATAGTATAATATAATAGATTATTTTAAGAAAAATTTTTCTAAATTATTTTTTGATTTAGCTGCTTCTAGCAAAGGTCTAATAACTTTACCTTTTAAATCAATCCCTACACCACATTTACATCCTGGGCATTCAACACAGGCATCTAAACCTAAGTCTATTGCTTTATTCAAAGCCATATTTTTCCCTTGATCTGATGTTAAAGGGTCTTGTCTTAACTTCTCAAGTTTAAGAAGAGAAAAAGGATTACCATGTTTATAACCCTCTTCAGGATTAGGTAATTTTTTTATCATGGTTCCAGGTAACTTATTATCAAAGTTTCTTGAATGCATTGGGCATTTATCTAAACATGCATAGCATTCTATGCATGCTGTAAGCTCGTGATAAACATCTGGAGCTTCAATATTTAGATCATTTCCTTGTCCGGGTGTTTTTAGTCCTCTTAACTGTCTTGCAATACCATCTCGTCTAACAACTAAATCACTTAGTACAGGTAAGGTTGCTATCGCACTTAATCTGTCTCCATTTTTCACACGAGACCTGCATGCAACTCTAGGGCGATCATTAATATCAATAGTACATACACCACAGTTTCTAGCTCTACACCCAAAACGAAATGCTAAGTCAGGTATTGCTGAAGACTGAGCTTGCATTAATACATCTAAAGCCATAGGTTTTTCTTTTTCTTCCCTTTTCTTATAAGAAAAAGATACAGTCTTCTCACTTCCATCTCTAATAGTTACTATTTTTACTTCAATAGAATTATTGTCTAGAGTCATATCGACGTTGTCTCACCTATAGCACCTTCTGTACCTCCAGGCATTATTTCAGGTGCCTTGCCACTTGCAGACATAATATCTTTATATTTTTTTTCCAACTTTTTGTCTTTTATATTTTTGGGAAGCATTGAAAGTATTTTAGCTTCTATCAATCTCTTTTTTTCTAAAATTTTGTAGTAAATTAAACTTTTAATAGGAGTTCTATCTCTATCTAACCTTTTTATCGCATAATTATTTTTATCCTTATAAACAACTGTAGAATAAGGTTTAGAAAAAGCAGAAATATTTTTTCTGTCTAGTCTAACATGTCCACCTATACTACCATCTCTTTCCTTAGCAGCAAACCCAATTATCCTCGCAGAATAAAGCATATTTCTAAGCTCTATATAATCAATAAAAGATTGATTCCATACAGAATAACTAGGAATAGATACATTTATAAGTTTTAATTCAATGTCATTTATTAGCAATTCCATACTTTCTATTCCTTTTGCTGTTCTTACTGGCCCAATTTTCTTCCAGCTTTCTTTCTGAAGTTCTTCCCTTAAACTATTTGATGAAATAGTACCTTTTCTGCCAAATAAATTAGTATATTCTGTAATGTATGGATTAAAAGAATCTTTGTTAATATTTGAAAAATTATTTTTAGCATTTCTTGCAGCAGCAATACCTGACCTGTTTCCAAATACAGCTAATTCTGTAAGAGATGTAGAACCTAATCTGTTCGCTCCAAATAGTCCTCCCAT
>CAYRXL010000027.1:0-692 GCA_964428295.1 uncultured Alphaproteobacteria bacterium | reverse complement strand
CCTCCCATAGCTTGTCCCGCAGCAAACAATCCTTTTATTCCATGTTTTTCTAAACCTTCATTATTTCCACCAACGCTTGCACCTTCGTCATTAACTCTTATTCCACCCATCATATAATGAGCACCTGGTCGAACCTCCCACGATGTTTCAACTTTAGCAGCTTCTTTCCCCAATGCTTGCCTTGCATTTATGTAAGCCGTTGGTAGGCTAGTCTGTAAAAATTTCATAAAATAAGGGCCTGATTTTGGAAGATTTTTATTAGCTGTCATATCTAAAAATGCTCCTCCATTTGGGCTACCTCTTCCATCTTCTACTGCTCTCATGATAGCTTCAGAACATGCAGCTCTTGTTCTTAAATGCACCCCATTCAAAATGACTTTACCATTTTTATCTCTCAAAACTCCGAGATAACTCGCAGTTACAGGTTCACCTGCTAGCAAGCCTTCATAAGATGGAGGAGAAGCTAAACAAAATGGTAAAAATTGCAATTGCTCCATATCTACTAAATCTGCACCTGCTCTTATAGCTATAGCATAACTATCTCCAGTATTACCTCTCATAGTATCCGTTTTGGGAAAATATAAAGTTGATAAGCCACCTGAAGCAATAATTACAGAAGGACTTCGGACTGCAACTAAAATACCTCTACAAGCATCATACACCAAACCTCCAATAATTGTTTTTTCATTTGA
>CAYRXL010000026.1:753-16710 GCA_964428295.1 uncultured Alphaproteobacteria bacterium | reverse complement strand
TCCCCCCTGCATGCAATTTAGTCATAATTACTTCCGCTGCAGGTATTCCTTCTTCATGTTTGTCTATAGGAATTCCTCTCCCATTATCAACTACAGTAACTGAACTGTCAGAATTTAAAATAACTTTTATAAGGTCACAATATCCAGCTAAAGATTCATCTATCGAGTTATCTACTACTTCAAAAACCATATGATGGAGTCCACTTCCATCATCAGAATCACCTATATACATACCGAGTCTCTTTTTTACAGCAACAAGCCCTTTGAGAACTTTAATTGATTCTGCATCATACTTCTCATTAACTAATGCTTCATCCGGTAAAACATTCTCTCCCATTATCTAATTTTCCCATTATTTTTATCAAAGTTATATATGTCACACTGAGTGTTGAAATTCATAAATTCTTCTTTTTCTGTTCCAGTAATCCAAGTTTGCATCCCTAACTGATAAATTTCCTTGGCTAAAGATTTCTTCTTCAAATCATCTAAATGCGAGAAAACTTCATCTAAAAGAAGAATTGGAGGTTTGCAATTGAATTTTTTGATTGCCCTGCTGGCAGAAAGTGTAATTGATATTAGAAGAGCCTTTTGCTCTCCTGAAGAACACGATGAGGCAGGAAAAACTCCATTGTGCTTACTTAGAACTAGATAATCACTTCTGTGAATTCCCTCACATGACCCACCTACTATAGAATCAATATTTCGGCTGGATAGCCATTTTTCCTTTAATTTATTCTCTACAACTATAGCAGGGTTTTTTTCCAGCATATTTTCTACAGATTTATTAAATTTTATATCCACTTTTGGAAAAACTCCAATAGGATGGTTAAGAAATTCTTTAATTCTTATAATAACATCGACTCTAGAAGCTGCTATTGCTACTGCGTAATTTGCCATCTTATGCTCTAATGCATCAAGCCAATCAATTTCATCTGGTGATTCCTTTAAAACTCTGGATCTTTCCTTCAGCAATCTTTCATAACTATTTATTCTAGATGCATGGTTATTATCAAAAGCATTTACTATGCGGTCAAAAAATTGGCGTCTAGAAGAAGGAGCTTTACTAAAAATTCTGTCCATAGAAGGATCTATCCAGAGAAAAATTACATTATTTTTAATCAATTTTGATGGAGAACTAACTTTTCCATTCAAAATAAAACTTTTCTTTTCTTCTATCTTTGAATAAGAATTTATCACTTCATGTTCTAAATTATCACAATCTTTTATGGATGTTTTTATTTCAAATTTTGTATCCTGAAGATTCACCATTTCTTTATAACTGGCATTTTTTAAACCTTTGCCAGGTGACATTGTAGAAATAGCTTCTAAAACACTAGTTTTACCAGTGCCATTTATTCCTACTAAGGCTATTATTGCACTTGATATATCAAGGTTAAAATATTTGTGGTTCCTGAATGAATCTAAACTTATTTTTTTAATACCAGTAAAACTTTTGGTGTTATTTAATATATCTAAACTAGAACCCATAATTAAACATGCATAGGCATTAGTACATACAAAGCCGACTTATCTTCATCGTCTTGTATAATAGTTGGAGATAAGTTATCTGATATTAAAAATTTTAATTTTTCACCTGCAACCTGTCTAGTTATATCTAAAACATATCTGGAATTAAATCCTATTTCTATATCATCTCCATTATAATCTACATTCATCTTTTCCTGTGCACTTCCCTGATCAGGATTTTCTGCAGATATAGTTAAAACTCCATTGGTCAGTAAAAACTTCGTAGCCCTTGTTCTATCTGTAGAAACTGTAGACACTCTATCCACAGCATCCGTAAGATCACGTCTATTAAGATACACTTCTTTATCATTATTTTCAGGTATAACCCTCTCATAGTCAGGAAATGTACCATCTAATAATTTAGATGTAAGAACTACATCTCCAATTGAAAATCTAATTTTATTTTTTGTAATTTGTACTCTGGCTTCCCCTTCATAGGAATCCAAAAGCTTCCTAACTTCGACAACTGTCTTTCTTGGAATTATAATTCCATTTAAATTCTCAGCATTTTTAGGCAATTCTAGGCTAAGTCTAGACAATCTATGCCCATCAGTAGCCACTGCTCGCATAACTTCCGAATCTCCATCCTGAGCTGAATGCAAATATATACCATTTAAATAATATCTTGTCTCTTCAGTGGAAACCGAAAATAAAGTTTTGTCGATTAATTGTACTAATCTTTTAGAGTCCATATTAAAACCTTCAGGAAAATCTCCTGATGCAGTAGATGGAAAATCTTCAGAAGGTAAACACATAAGTGTAAATGTAGACCTATTACATTTTATTTCTAATTTTCCACCTTCTAAAATTTCTAATTCAATAAAATTCTCCTCTGGCATTTTTCTGACTATATCGTGTAACATATGAGCTGGCGCTGTTATTGAGCCCTCTTGCTGAGTAGCACAGCCAAGACTCTCTACTTCAGCTATATCCATATCTGTAGCTGTAAGGAACAACCTATCCTTTTTAACCTCTATCAATACATTAGACAATATAGGGATTGTATTTCTTCTTTCTACCACTCCATGAACATGGGATAAGGCATTCATTAACTTGATACGTTCTATTTTTGCCTTCATTTTTTATTTTTCCTCCATCATTTTCTAGAACCAAATATCCAAACCATACTACAAATAGTTGGCTCATAAAAAATATACTCAATATATAGTATTATAATAACAATTTCTTTATAAAAAATAAAGCTTTAGGAAAAAATTCTTTAATTAAAATCAAGCACCGAGATTTCTCTTAATAACTTTAATATGTTCTGCGAAAGAAGAATCTACATTACAAAGTTGTTCAATTCTTTTTACAGCATGCATTACCGTCGTATGGTCTCTTCCTCCAAACATTCTTCCTATTTCAGGCAAAGACCTAGAGGTATGTTGCTTAGACAAATACATAGCTACCTGACGGGGTCTTGCTACTATTCTTGACCTTCTAATAGATACCATATCATTTAATCTAATATTAAAGTAATCAGCAACTTTTCTTTGTATTTCCTCTATTGTTACCTTTCTATCATTAGCCCTCAATAAATCATGCAATAATTCCTGCGTAGCTTCTATTGTCAAAGGCCTATTAACTAATTCTACATGTGCGATAAGTCTTTTAAGGGCTCCCTCCAATTCTCTTACATTGGAAGTTATTTTTCTGGCTAAAAATTCTAAAATTTTTGTAGGAACTACAGTGTTTTTACTCTCTTCGGCCTTAGCAGTTAATATGCTTAACCTCAACTCATAAGTAGTAGAGTGAATTTCTCCCACCACCCCAAAGCTTAGCCTAGATCTAAGTCTCTCTTCTATTCCATCTAAATCAGCAGGAGATCTATCCCCTGAAACAACTATTTGTTTTGATTGTTCAACCAAAGAATTAAAAGTGTGAAAAAATTCTTCTTGTGTGCTATCTTTACCAGCTATAAACTGAACATCATCTATCATTAATACATCTACAGATCTAAACTTTTCTTTAAACGACATAGTATCTCTAAATCTAAGCGCTTTCACAAATTCATACATAAATTTTTCTGCGGATAAATAAACTACCTTTCTATTTGGAGATTTTTCTCTAATGTCCCAAGCGATTGCATGCATTAAGTGTGTTTTACCTAAACCTACTCCACCAAATAAAAAAAAGGGATTAAAAAGAACTTTTGAACTCTCAGCAAGCCTTCTAGCTGCTGCATAAGCAAATTCATTAGATTTGCCAACAATAAAATTATTAAAAGTGAATCTGGGATCAAGAGGCGATGATGTGTCACGCACTACAAAATTTGAAGTCAAATTTTCTGTATCAGTAAAATTCTGTTCATCAAAAACATCTAGACCTGCATCAACACTTTTCACTACTATAACAATGTCTTTTATTCCTTTAATTTTTTCTTTCCATAAAGCAGTTATTTGAGCTCCATAATGCGGAACTACCCAATCTCGTAAAAAACTTGAAGGCAATGCCAAGTAAACTATATTTTCTGGATTTATTCCTAAATACCGAAGATTCGATAACCAACTTTTAAAAGCTACAGCCCCCAAAACATTTCTAAGCTTCTTTCTAATCTGCTGCCACTCTTCTTGGTGAAGATTTGTTAAACTTAATTCATCAAACTCATCTACAAGTTCTTTATCCATCAAACCCTCAAAAATAAATTAAGACGCAGCATTCACGTGAGGTTTCAATAAGCTTTCACGCTGATACCAATAACACTTTTTAACCTAACTTGCTAAATTTATATAATTTACCTTAGCCTGCTAAATTTATATAAACAAGGGGATGAAACAAGAACATCAAAAAAAAATTTCTTATTTTTTTACTAAATCCAAATTCCTAGAATTTAGTCGTTTAAGAGTTCTTGAAACTTTTCTTTTACTATGAACTTTTTTATTTTCTCCTGCTTGGATTACAGGCTGAGCTGTTTTAAAAGCTTCCATGGCCTTCTTATGTTCCTTTTCTTCTATAGCCGATTCGATCGATTTTATGAAAGTCCTTATTCTTCCTTGCCTAGCGCGATTTACTCTTCTTCTTCTTTCTGTAACCCTTATACTTTTTTTTGCTGTTTTTGTATTTGCCATATTATACCATTCTAATAAATTATCATTAAAATTAGGAATAAACTATAAACACCCTATGGTCAATCTATTACTAATTGTTTTGAAAGTTAGGTTTTCTCTTGTTTATAAACGCATCCATTCCTTCCTTCCTATCATTCAGGGCGAAGGTTGATTGAAATAATCTTCTTTCAAATAAAATACCCTCTTTTAAGTTGGTTTCAAAAGCCCTATTAACAGATTCTTTAGCAAGCATTAATATAGGTAAAGATTTTGATGAAATATTTTCTGCCACTTTAATTAATTCTTCATCTAAACTCTCGACAGCTACAACTCTGTTAACAAGCCCTGCTTTTTCAGCTTCTTTTGCATCCATCAACCTTCCTGTTAATATTAATTCCATAGCCTTAGCCTTACCTATAAATCGAGGAAGACGTTGTGTTCCACCAGCGGCAGGAAATGTACCTAAATTAATCTCTGGTTGACTAAACTTAGCATTGTCAGCTGCTATTATGAAATCACACATCATCGCTATTTCACAACCTCCTCCTAAAGCATATCCAGCAACCCCGGCTATAATGGGCTTTCTAAAAGTACTTATTCTTTCCCATGGAGCAATAAAATCGTATTCTATTAGATCTTTAAAGTCTTTTTTAATCATGTCTTTTATGTCTGCTCCTGCCGCAAAAACTTTTTTAGAACCTTTAAGAATGACCACACTTATTGAATTATCTTTTTCTATTTTATTTAGGGCATCATTAAGCTCACTTATCAAAATTTGATTTAAAGCATTTAATGCATCAGGACGATTATGAGTAATTATTGATATCTTCTTATTTATTGTAACTTCTACACTACTATATTCCATATATTTCTCCAATTGTTTCCTTATTTTCAACAAACTTCTTCTATTATATTATTTTTGACATTTTTTACAAAGGTATGACGATCTACCATTTTGAATGACTTTTATTACATCAGCACCACACTTATAACAAGGTTGTTTTTCTCTATCATAGACTTTAAATTGATTTTGAAAATATCCTAATTCACCTGTTAAATCAGAATAATCTTTCAAACTAGAACCACCTTTTCTTATAGACTGACGCAAAACATTTTTTATACTCAACACTAATTCTCGAGACTTTTTCTTACTTATAAGCTTTCCTTTTTTCAAAGGATCTATGCCAGATTCAAACAAAGCCTCATTAGAATAAATATTTCCTAATCCAGCTACAATTTTTTGGTTCATAATAATGCTTTTAATATTAGCTTCACTTTTGCATATTTTTTTATAAAAATATTTATAATTAAAATTTTTTTCTAATGGTTCTGGTCCTAACAATTTGAGAGATTCATATTCAACAATCAAACTTTCCCGCAAAATATCCATAAATCCAAATTTTCTAGGATCATTAAATACAAGATTATATCCATTATCTAAATATATTATTACATGGTCGTGTTTTCTGAAAACATAATGTTTAGCATTACAAATTTTTATAGTTCCAGACATTCCCAAATGAAATAAAAGCACCAATCTTAAATTTGATTTTATGATGCCATACTTTCCTCTTCTATCGATTCCATTTATCTTACAATTTTTTAATTTATTCTTAATATTTGTTGGAAATGGCTTTCTCAAGGATGAGTTTTTTACTTCTATATCCGTTATTGTACAATCTAAAATTGTGTTTCTCAATCCTCTACATACTGTCTCTACTTCTGGTAATTCTGGCATATAGTTTAATCTAGCGAATATATCAAATTATGGCTATACTTCATTACATGACAACTGCTCATTCTAAAAATAAAGTTTTTTTTGGTTATAAAAAAGTGTTTTCTAATCAAAAAACCAATTTAATCAAAGAACTATTTAATAACGCATCACAAAATTATGACCTAATGAATGATATAATGAGCCTTGGAATTCACCGACTTTGGAAAAAAGATTTAATTGACCACTTAAACTTGACAAAAAATTGCAACATATTAGATCTTGCTGGAGGAACAGGTGACATAGCTGTAGGTATAAAAAAGAAATATTTGTTTCCAAAAGTATTTGTATGCGATTTAAGTAACAATATGATCTTACAAGGAAAAATTAACGCTTTAAACAGAGGAGTATATGAAGGTATTCACTGGATTACAGGAGATGCTAATAATATACCTATCAAAAGCAACTCAATGGATAATGTTACTATATCCTTCGGGTTAAGGAATGTTTCAGATATACCTTTAACATTAACCGAATGCGTAAGAGTTCTTAAGCCAGGGGGAAGGTTTTTATGTCTAGAGTTTACTCCTGAAATTACTGATATACTAAAACCCTTTTATAATATTTATTCCTTTAAAATAATACCTCTACTAGGAAAAATTTTTGCAAATAATGAACCTGCATATCGATACTTGGTAGAATCTATACGTAATTTTCCCATGCCTGCCGATCTTGCAACCATAATGGAGCATACTGGCCTAGGAACTATTAGAATCAAGCGTTATCTTGGAGGGATTGCTTGCCTTCACAGCGCTTGGAAGATATAATAGACAGATAAATCTCTCTTTTATCTATTAAGAAAGGACAAAATGTTAAAAGGTAAAAACATACTACTTATTTTAACAGGAAGCATTGCATCCTATAAATCATTATTTCTTATAAGACTACTCAAAGAAAAAGAAGCAATTGTTAGATGTGTAATGACTTCAAATGCTAAAAAATTCATCACACCTTTATCTGTAGCTTCTTTATCTGAAAATAAAGTTTATACAGATTTATTTAGCCTTAAAGATGAAACTGAAATGGGACACATTAAATTAGCCAGGGAATCAGACCTAATACTCGTAGTCCCAGCAAGCGCAGACTTTATATCTAAAATTGCAACAGGACAAGCTAACGATTTAGCTACAGCTATTTTGTTGGCAACTAATAAACCTATAGTTATCGCCCCTTCAATGAATATTCAAATGTGGGATAATTTTGCCACTGTTAAAAATGTTTCTTTATTAAGAAAAGAAGGTCTAAACATAATGGAACCCTCAGAAGGTAGCTTGGCGTGTGGTGAAGAAGGTTATGGAAGAATGAAAGAACCACACGAAATTTTATCTTATATTGAAACTACATTTTTTAACAAACCACTTAATAATATTAAAGCATTGATTACCGCTGGCCCAACTAAAGAACCAATAGACCCTGTGAGATACATAAGTAATAATTCCTCTGGTATTCAAAGCTATTGCATTGCAGAATCACTTTCTAATTTAGGAGCTAAAGTTATATTGGTATCAGGACCAACACACCTTAAACCTCCTCAAGGAATTCACAAGCTAATTAACGTTGTTACTGCTGACGATATGCTAAAGGCATGCACAGCAAGTCTACCTGTTGATGTAGCAATTTGTGCAGCAGCAGTTACTGATTGGAAAGTTGCTAGTAAAAAATCTAATAAAATCAAGAAAGGAAACTCAAATATTATCAACCTAACTTTTAAAGAGAACCCTGACATTTTATTCAACCTATCAAACCATCCAAAAAGGCCTAAAATGATAATAGGATTTGCTGCAGAGACCCAAAACATTATTAAAAACGCAAAACAGAAGCTTTCCTCTAAAAAATGTGATTTTATAGTAGCAAACGACGTTTCACAAAAATCAAATGTTTTTGGAAACAAAATGAACAGAGTTCATATTATTGGTAGAAATAATTTTCTTGAATCTTGGCCTAAGATGAAAAAGGAACAAATCTCAGAAAAACTAGCTAAAAAAATATCTGTATTTTTTAATTCATAACAAGGAAATATCATCAATAATATTTTAAAAATTAAATTATTGCCAAATGCAAGTGAAGCTCCTTCATATGAAAGTAGAGATGCAGCTGGTCTGGATTTAAAGGCAGGCATAAATGATACTATAAAGTTACTCCCCAACACACATCTTTTGGTTCCTACAGGTTTAGTAATTGAAATACCAAAAGGATATGAAGGACAAATTAGACCTAGATCTGGATTAGCTCTAAAGCATGGTATTACAATTTTAAATAGCCCAGGTACAATTGACTCAGATTATAGAGGAGAAATCGGAGTTATTCTACATAACTTAGGGAATAAACCCTTCTTAATAGAAAAGGGAATGAGGATAGCTCAAATCATTATATCACCTGTATTTAAAGCAGAAATAAAAATTGTTTGTGAAATAAATGAAACAGAAAGAAATACAAGTGGCTTCGGATCAACCGGAATTAAATAGTAAAATGTTTGAATTGACAGAAGAATCCATTAGTCGTTATTCCCGTAATATAGTTTTGCCTGAAATTGGAGGAGTAGGGCAAAAAAAATTATTAACTCTAAAGTTCTAATAATTGGTGCAGGTGGATTAGGATCTCCACTAATATTATATTTAGCAGCTGCAGGAGTAGGACAAATAACTGTAATAGACAATGATGAAGTAGAGCTTTCAAATTTACAAAGGCAAATAATACACTCTACGCCTAGCATAGGATTGTCTAAAGCAAAAAATGCTTGCAAATCAGCTATGAATTTAAATCCAAATATTAAACTAATATCATTAAAAGAAGAATTTAGTTCAAAAAATGCTATAAATTTAATAAATTCAAATGATATAGTAGCTGATGGAAGTGATAATTTTAAGACGAGATTCATTACAGCTGATGCCTGCTATCTTACAGAAACAACTTTAGTTTCGGCAGCTATTCTCAGGTTTGACGGACAAATATCAACATGGAGCAATAAGAATAAGAATTAACCCTGTTATAGGTGTCTATATTCTGAACAGCCAAAAAGTACTTCTATTCCCAGTTGTTCACAATCAGGTGTTCTAGGTGCCGTAGCTGGTGTTCTGGGATCACTTCAAGCTGCAGAAATAATAAAAGAATTACTTTCTATTGGAGTTTCACTTGCAGGTTTTATAAAAATAATAAATATATTAGAGTCTAAAACTAGGCAAATAAAAATTAATAAAGACCCAGACTGCATCTTATGCAGTCCAAAAGCAACAATAAAAGATGTTAATAATGAAGAATTTTATGAAAGATAATAAAAACAGCCTATCTATAATTATATTCTCAGATAACCTATTCAAGATCCACTACGCTCTCACTATAGCATCAGCAGCTATAGCATGTAACAAAAACACTGTTGTTTTTTTTGCAGGCCATGCTTGTTATTTCTTATCAGAAAAACAAAATTTGATAAAAAACAACAGTAGCAATGAAGAGATAAAAATAAAAAAATCAGGATCTCCTGGATTTGAAGAACTTCTTAAGATATGTACCGATCTTAATATAACCTTCATGGTATGTGAAGCTGGATTAAGTCTTTGTAAAATGCATAAAAATCAAATTAGAAAAGATTTAAAAATTAAATCTGGTGGTCTTTATACTTTTCTCTCTACTATCAAGGAAAAAGATCAAATTATTTTTATATAAGCACTCTATTTGGTGGATTATGTCCGTCTATATAGGTTTTTATATTAACTATAACTGCTTCACCCATTTCTATTCTAGCTTCTACAGTAGCTGAGCTCATATGTGGTAATAATACTGTGTTTGGCGCTTCTAAAAGTATTGAATCTTTTTTAGGTGGATTTTGGAAAACATCTAAGCCGGCACCAGCAATCTTTCCCTCACTGAGCAACTTAACTAGAGCTCTTTCATTAATTATTTCTCCTCTAGAGGTGTTAACTATATATGCATGAGGCAAAAGTAAGTTTAATTTTTCTTCTGATAGTAAGTTATAAGTTTCTGAAGTTAATGGACAATTAACTGATATAATATCCATTCTAGCTATCATCTGGTCTAGGTTTTGCCAATAAGTAGCTTCTAAAGCTTGTTCTGTCGCTAAAGAAAGTCTATTTCTGTTATGATAATGAACAGAAATTCCAAAACCTTTTGCCCTTCTTGCTACTGCCTGTCCTATTCTTCCCATTCCAATAATACCTAGTCTCTTTCCCCATATTCTCCTTCCCATCATATGAGTGGGACTCCATCCTTTCCATTGTCCAGAACGAACTTTACGCTCTCCTTCTGAAAGTCTTCTAGGAACTGCCAAGATCAATGACATAGTCATATCTGCCGTATCTTCCGTAAGAACTCCTGGCGTATTAGTCACTATAAGATTTTTTTCATTCGCTACTTTAAGATCAATATGATCAACTCCTGCTCCAAAATTTGCCAACAATTTTAACTTTAATCCTGCGCTACCAACTAAATCTGAATTCAATCGATCTGATACAGTCGGAACTATAATCTCAAATTTTTGAAAAGCAATTTTAAGTTCTTCATTATTTAATGGTTCATCTTTTTCATTTAAGGTTGTATCAAAAAGTTCCATCATGCGAGTTTCTACCTGTTTTGGAAGCTTTCTTGTCACAAATACACTTGGCCTTGCTGATGTCATATAAAAGTTCCAATTAATAGAAAAATATTATATTTATGCATATTAAACACTTATTTAATTTTATTTAAAATGATACCTTATATCAAAAGTTTTATTAAACTATTTTACCTTTTAATTGTGCTACTATTGATAAACTTAAATGATTCCTCTATAGCAAATGAAAAATTATTAAAATTTAAAAGTATCAATGAGAAGTCGACTGTAGCTAACTTGCGCTCAGGTCCGGGAGATTGGTATCCTGTAAAGTGGGTCATAAGGAGACCAAAACTACCCTTGTTAGTAGTAAAAGTTTCTAAAAACTTTAAATATGTAGAATTACATGATGGAACAGAAGGTTGGTTGCATAAAAAATTAATTTCAAATAGTGCAACTGCAATTCTAGTTAGAGATTCATATATTAAAGACTATCAAGGAAACAGAATAGCTAAAATACTTAAAAACTCTATTGTCAAAGTGAACAATTGTTTCAAAGCAAAAATAGATAATATATATTTTTGTAACGTGTACGAAGATAATTTTAAGGGATATTTACCAAAGAATGATCTATGGGGAAAAACTGATTAATCAATAATTATACCTTATAAGAAAAATCATTTCTTAATTCTATTCTGACCTCATTTGTTAGCTTGCAAAAATGAGAATAATTTACATGATCAACACCCACGTGCACTCTGTTTTTTTTATCAATAAATTTGATAAATAAATTTTTATCAAATGGAAAATGTATGAAATGCACGGATGATGATTTTCCATCTTCCTTTGTCCTGTTTAGATCTCTTTCTGCAATTCCATTAATAATAAGGTCATTCATTTTAATAAAAGTTTTATTTTCTATACCTCCTAATTCTCTAAGAGAGATCTCTCTTTTAACAGGATTATCAATTTCTATCATAAGAGTTATCACCAGTTCTGAACCATTTGGAACAAGACTTCCGTATGCATTCAATTCCTCACGAATCTGATTTAACCCACCATCCTCTATAAAAACCATCTCATTTATTTGGTGCAAAATTGTTTTTTTGTTTTCAAAATAAAACGTTATATATGGTCCAACAAACACTCTTCTTTTCTTCTTTACCGCCATAATTTCTTGTCTTTTATTCTTTCTCAAAGAAGCATATTTTTTTTTAGTTAAAATATCTTTAATCTCTAGTGTTCCATAGTTATTCATTTGTAATATTTAATCCATGCTTTCTAATTTATACGATAATTTTAATAGCTCTATTGGGTGGTAAATTTTATTTTTAAGATCCCGCTCTCCCTTGATGTCTTCTGCTATATCACTTATGTGTAAACTGGCTAAAGGACAACTGGAAGCTATATACTTACTTTCTTTTTTAAGTAAATTATTGGCAGTGCTCTTACCATGTTTTCTAGCAATTTTATTCCAATTTTTCTTAGTACCCCATGTGCCTCCATGACCAGAACATTTGTCAACAAAACTTATCTTTGTGTCAGGTATCATCTTCAACATTTGAAAAGATTTAGTACCAATTTTTTGAGCTCTGCTATGACAAGCATTGTGGACTGTAATATTTCCTTCTATAGGATTTAATCCTTTAACCATTCCTTCTTTGCTTGCTAAATCCATTACATATTCATCTATATCCATAGTATTGATTGATAACTTTTTTACATTTTCATCTTTATTTGCTATAAGAGGCCAATGTGATTTAATCATAAAAGCACATGAAGCTATTGGTGCGATAATTATATTACCTTCTTTTACTTTTTTAATTAATGTTTTAGCCGTGTTTATTGCTGTATTTTTAACACTCTCAACGTCTCCCTGTTCTAATTGTGGCATTTTGCAACATTCAGTATAATTTATTTCTATTTTAACGCCATTATGAGAAAGAACATTAATAGTAGCTTTTAAAATATTTGAATCATTATAATTCGCATAACATGTCAAAAATATAATTGCTTTTCTTCCAAAACCAGGAGCTTTTTCATTAGCAGTTAAATTGATTTTACTAAATTGCTTTTTAAAATTATTATTATTATATTTTGGCAATGTCGTTTTTCGATCTATTTTAAACAACTTTTCCATAAAATATCTAACTATTCTATTTTTTTTATCTAGCAACATGTTAAAAATAAAATAAAGTTTGGTTCCTATCTCTCCATTTCTATCAGTTTTAGCAAATTCTTTATCAATATTAAAAGTTTTTGAATTTTTGTAATCAATGGCTCTTGCTCTTATTATTAACGAAGGTATATCTATTCCAAATTCATGAGGTGGAACATATGGACAGGAGACCATGAAACACATATCGCATAGCGTGCACGCATCTATAACTTGTTGAAAATCATTTGAATCTACTGTGTCTAACTCAAAAGAACTAGAATTATCTATTATATCAAATAGCCTAGGAAAGCTTTCGCATAAATTAAAGCATCTCCTACATCCGTGGCAAACATCAAACTGCCTTCTCAGCTCCTTATCTAAAGACTCTTTATTCCAGAATTCTGGATCTAATAAGTCAATAACTGATCTTTCTGGAGCTCTAAGGCCACCCTCACTGCCATCTTTAAACATTTTAAAATAAACTCTTTATAAAACATCATAGTGAACTTTTTAGTTCACTATGATGTAAAAATCTAAGTATCTAGAGAATCTAGAGCCTTTTGGAATCTCCCAGCATGACTTCTTTCAGCTTTAGCAAGAGTCTCAAACCAGTCGGCTATTTCTTCAAATCCTTCTTCTCTTGCAGTTCTAGCCATACCTGGATACATATCTGTATATTCATGAGTTTCTCCTGCTATTGCCGCTTTTAAATTATCAGAAGTAGACCCTATTGGTTCTCCTGTAGCTGGATCACCTACTTCCGCTAAAAACTCCAAATGACCAAAAGCATGTCCTGTTTCGCCCTCTGCTGTAGACCTAAATACTGCCGCAGCATCATTAAAACCTTCAACATCTGCTTTTGATGCAAAATACAAATATCTGCGATTTGCTTGAGATTCCCCAGCAAAAGCATCTTTTAAGTTTTCCATAGTTTTACTAGATGAAAGTGACATAATTTACTCCTCAAATTACAATACAACGAAAAAATAATATACGTCAATAAAGATAATTACCATCTATATTTCACATAGCCATTCTCTATAGTTTAGAATGATTCTAACTTACTCCCTATCTATACTTTTAATCCTAATGGTTACATCTATTGAAGATACTTTCATTCCCTCAGGAATTTTAGGAAGACTGGAAAATGAAATATCTTTGCTATTGATATCTTTAAGCTTTTGCGAATCCTCGTCAAAAAAATGATGATGATTAGAAGTGTTAGTATCAAACCAAGTTCTTTCTTTATCTACTATCACTTTATTTATCAGACCTAAAATATAAAATTGATTTAAATTATTATATATAGAAGCCAAAGCCATATTTTTTTTAATATCCTTTAATTCATGAAAAAGCGTTAAAGCTGTAAAATGTTTTTTCTTTTTTTTATTTAATAATTGATATAAAAGTATTCTTTGCCTTGTAGGTCTGAGCCCAATTTTTTTAAATTTTTTAACAATCTGGCTTTTGTCTATCATATTAATTAATCAAGTTTATTTTCCTGTTAATATTCTTCCAAACAACTGCTTAACAGTAGGAATGAAACCATTAGAATAGTACGGATCACTACCAAATCTCCAAGCATTGTGACCTGCAAACATCAAGTTATTTTCTATCCCCTCATCATGTGCTATTTCCTGTAATGATTTTTGAATACAAAAACTTCTTGGATCAACCTTTCGTCCTGTGGTGTTTTTTTCGTTATCAGCCCAATTAGAAAACTTACACTGACTAAGGCAACCCATACAATCTACTTGATCTTTTCTAATTTCGTTTTTATCATTTCTATATTATTATTCTTAACATTATCAGGAGTTTTTATGGCTTGGGTATAACCCTTTTTTCCCCATTCAATTATTTTATTTTTATCATCATCATTTACATAGTATGATTTGTTAGACCTAACCAAATCAATTTTATTTTTCATTTCTAAACTATCATCATTAAATTCAGAAAATTTTACTTGTCTTTTAGTTCTCTCACTAAGTTCATCCAGAAATCCGTTTTGAACTGCAGAAGAATAAAATCCTGTTGGGCTAAATCTATGCAGCTTGATATCTCCTTTTTTTATTTTAAATAATTTTTCTTTCCATAAAACTGGAATAGGACTCTCCTTAGTTAAAAGTGGTCTTGTACCAAATTGAAATGCTATAGGTCCCAATTTAGGATTATTAATCCACTCTTCCCACTCGTCTAAATGCCATACCCCTCCTGCCATAATTATGGGGATATTATCTAAACCTACACTTCTCATAAAATCTCTTAATAGCAGAACTCTATTAAAAGGCAATTCAGGCTTAGTAGGATCTTCACTGTTTGATAAACCATTGTGTCCACCTGCCAACCAAGGATCCTCATATACAACAGCTCCTAAATTATCAGTAAACTTACTATAAGCTCTTTTAAATAGTATTTTAAAGGCTCTTACTGAGGAAATGATAGGGTAATAAAAAATTCCAAATCTAGCTGTAATCTCAGCCAGTTTAAAGGGCATACCAGCTCCACATGTAACCCCATGAACTAACCCTCTAGTTTTTTCTAATACTCCTTCTAGAACTCTCTGCGCACCTCCCATTTCCCAAAGTATATTCATGTGGATCCTTCCTTTTCCTTCTGAAACCTCATGTGCTATTTGAGCTTGCTTAACTCCCCCATCTATACCATATCTTACAAGTTCCTCATGTCTATTAACTCTAGTTTTTCCTTTATAAACTTGCCTTATAACTTCTCCTTGTTCGGTATAATTATCAGCATTTACAGCTGAAAATGTTCCTACACCTCCAGACAAAGCCCACTTGCCAGCCGTCATTCCATTTGAAATTGCAACCCCTTTTCCACCTTCAATTAAAGGAAGAGTTTCCTTTCCTGATATATTTATTGTATCCAAACTTATCAAATTTCCTCC
>CAYRXL010000026.1:0-743 GCA_964428295.1 uncultured Alphaproteobacteria bacterium | reverse complement strand
ATTCTTTTTCCTTGAGCTTCTCTTCTCCTGTATTTTGGTCAATTTCTTTCATGCTCAATCTTACTTTTCCTCTTCTATCAAATCCAACAACTTTTACCTTAACATTATCACCTTCATTAACTATATCAGTAACTTTTTCTATTCTTTCATTTGCCATCGCACTAATGTGTACCAAACCATCACGTTTTCCTAGAAAATTTACAAATGCCCCAAAGTCCATAATCTTAACTACTTTCCCATCATAAATTTTACCATTTTCTGGTTCCTCAACTAAACCACGAATTTGTTCCAAAGCATTATTTATATTTTCCTGAGATGTTGATGAAACTTTGATACTACCTGAATCATCTATATCAACTTTTGCCCCAGAAGTATCACATATTTCTCTAATTAAATTTCCTCCAGAACCTATAACTTCTCTAATTTTATCTATAGGTATTTTTATATTAGTAATTTTATGGGCATATTCATACATCTTTTTCTTAGACGACTTAATGGTTTTTTCCATTTCTTTTAGTATATGAATTCTCCCATTATGTGCCTGCTTCAGAGCTATAGACATAATTTCTTTTGTAATAGATGTAATTTTTATATCCATCTGCAAAGAAGTAATTCCATCCTTAGTTCCCGCTACTTTAAAATCCATATCACCTAGATGATCTTCATCACCTAAAATATCTGATAAAACAACAAAATTCTCTTTCTCTTTGATCAACCCCATTGCTATCCCTGCAATAGATTTT
>CAYRXL010000025.1:10402-16982 GCA_964428295.1 uncultured Alphaproteobacteria bacterium | reverse complement strand
TTATGGTTTAGGGTTGAATGAGGCAAATAATCTACCAGATAAGCCAGCATTCTCTGAAGATAAGATTGCGCAGTTGGCTACTAAGTTCCGTGAAGAGGGCGGTGGTCCTTCAAACAAGCGTTTCGGGTATGTACGTAAAGCATAGTTATTAATCTATCTTTACATTAATTAACCCCGTCTCTTTTTATAAATATTAGGGGCGGGGTTTTTAAGTTAAAAATCTAAACATTTAAAAGGGGGGGTTGCTGTGAAAACTTTTAAGATTATTAAAAATTTAGTTATTTGCTTTTTTACTTTTGTTTTAATAGGAAAAGTATATGCAGCGGATATCTTGACTATAGAGGCTAATGAAAGTCGGCTTTATTTTGGAGGCTTGTATCCTAGTTATATACTATATTTACAGGGAGGTATTCCTGAGGATACCGAGTCAGCATGGGTGGATAAGGAATACTGGGCAGTTCTTGAAATAGATTCTAGCAGTAGAGTTCACGCTGGAGAGTCAGTGATACTGAAATTGAAAAAAACTTCAAAAGCTAGTCCTCAACCAGAATGGTGTGTGACTGAAGGAGGGAAGGAATTTGCAGGGAAAGGACCTGCATGTTTAAACACTGATGATCCTAAAAAAATGAACCAACTTCGTTTTAAGGTTAAAGTTCAGTATATAGATACTGCAGAGAATTTGCCTGATGAGTTGAAAAATAAAAATTGGGTTCAGTATGAAGTAGGATATGATGAAAATGGTGTTTCATTAAGTAGGCTTCCTGGCCGTTTACCACCACCTGACCACATATATGGACCCGTAAAACTTCATATAGTAAAATAATTTTATTATAATAACTTTACGAACAATAGACTTTGCATCCTGCCCTTGAGAAATCATTGGTGGGATGTTCTGTTTTTCCTGACAAGAGGAGGACACCTATTATCATCGTTATACATCACTTGACAATCCAGACAACCAAAGCACTCGCTCATTCTTATCTTTCCATTAGATAGAATAGCTCCTGTGGGACATTGAGAGTTACATGCCTTACAAGGATTTCCGCACTCTTTACTTCTTAAAAGAAAATCGTTTAATCTTATTTTACCTAAAATAGCAAATGCTGCTCCTAGTGGGCACAAAAATCTACAATATGCTCTCTCAATAAATAGACCAATTAAAATTAAAGCTATAGCCCAAACTAGAGGCACAGGAGGGGCGACAAATCTAAATGTTATGGCTGTCTTAAATGGTTCTATTGTAGCAGCTTTCGAAGCTAGTTCATAGTCAATGAAACTGACACTGACAATAAATAATAAAATTACGTACTTAATATTTCTTAAGTATTTATCCAGATTTTCAGATACTGTAATTTCTTTAAGATTAATTATATTTGAAAATTTCTTTAACAACTCTTGTAGAGCACCAAATGGACATAGCCAACCACAGAAAAGAGCTCTGCCCCAAAATATCAATAGCAAAATTGAAGCTAATCCTATTAGTGTAATTAAGGGCTCTAGAATAAAGCCATATAAACTACCCCCAAAGACTAGGAATTGAGAAATATTCAATAAGTGTATTATGCTAACTTGTCCACCTGTATACCATCCTAGCCAACATAATACCCAAAGCAAAAATATAATTCTCAGATAATAATGTAATTTTCTATTTAAGGAGATAGTTGTGCTAAAGGTTAAAATTATTATGGCAGATAATATAGTTATGGTTGTTAATACCAACTTGTGTTTGTTATTATTCCATGTGGTTTTCCAGTCAAACGATTTATTTTTTACCTTAATTAAATTTTGTTTTGACTCCGTAAGAATATACTTTTCAGGAGTTTTATATTTTACTTCAAATTCAATGTTTTTATTTGAACTACTTTCTTTTGAGTTTCCAGTAATTAAAAAAACAAAATTAAATTCTTTTGTAGGATCTAATATTTCAGGCCCTGAAAAAAAGAATAAGCCCTGTTCGGTGAGTGTTGGGGAATTCTTTGAATGAAAGAAAGGTAAAGGTTTATACATTTTAGGTGTTAATTCTATCTTTTTATCATTCTGCCTTATAAATATATTATCATAGGGGGTTTCTTTGTTAGGGCTTGACGTTACATCCCTCCAGTTTTGGCCTTTAAATCCAATAAATAAAACTAAATCTTCTACATTTCTTCCTGCGGCCACATATTGATCATACCACCTTCGTCCCAATATATTAGTTCCTATACCAGCAGGCGTAACAAAAGAGATGTAGATCTCTGAATAAAGTTCTTCAGGTTGTTTGAATCTTATATTTCTAGGAGCTATAACATTTTCTAATTTTGAAAATTTGTTGGTGATTTCATCTACTGTAATTAGTTTAAAGGATATTGATTGATCTTTAAGAAGGCTGTTCCAGTCTTGGGGGCTATATAATTCTAAATCAATTAAATGTCCTATGTCAGTCTCATTTAATATTATATTTCTATTTCTAGCTATTTTTCTAGCCCCTCTTATAATAGCATCCATAAATAATAATGAAGAGGTAGTTGTTCTTGATACTCCGTCAATTTGTGTCAAATTCTCAGTCTCGCCTGCTGTTTCTCGCATAGCTATATTATCACCTTCTATATCGGCACCAGTTAAATTTAGAGTTAAAGATATGCCACTTTTAATATGTACTCCTGTAAACTGATCTAAATAGTTATGAAAATCATCATCCGTTCTTCCTAATATAGCTATAGGTTCTACGTGATGGACTAGTTTAACTTTTTCAATGGTTCCATTTAAGTTTAGGCCTACTAATATGTGAAAAGGTCTTCTTGAATAGCCTAAACCTCTAGTTACATCATATGTCTCAAATACATATCCTAAGAGTTTATCATTTTGGTATACAGGAACAGCTAAAATATCTTCTTCTACTTTTCCAAATGAATCTGCATGTAAGTATATTGATTTTATAATGTCGATAGTTAAATATTCTTGAAGTTTTAAATTTCCAACCTTTGCTTCTTTGGTAATTAAATCTTCTTCTCTGAGTTTTTCTTTCTTAAGAATTGTTGGTGTGCTTTGAGCAGAAACGTAAAAAAAAGCAAAAAAGATGTATATAGAACATAATTTTGTTAGGATTTTAAGGAGAAGAAAAAAATTCATGATACAGATTTATAAATTGCTAATTCAACCATCTCTTTCTTCTTCTGTAATATTTGCTATTTCTAAAACTCCTTTTTCCTCCTTCTCCTAAGCCCAAATAAAATTCTTTCACATCTTCATTTCCTGATAAGCTTTTAGCATCACCGTCCATTACTACTCTACCATTTTCTAATATATATCCATATGAAGAGTATTTTAGTGCAATGTTTGTATTTTGCTCAGCAAGTAAAAAACTGACTTTTTGCTCAATATTTAATTTTTTTACTATTTGAAAAATTTCCTCTACTAATTGAGGTGCTAAACCCATAGAGGGTTCGTCTAGTAAAATCATTTTGGGATCAGCCATAAGAGCTCTGCCAAGTGCTGTCATCTGTTGTTCTCCTCCCGAAGTATACCCAGACCTTTCGTTTTTTCTTAATTTTAATCTAGGAAAATAATGATAAGTTTTTTCTAGTTTTGTGATAAGCTCTGTTTTTGATTGTTTGCAAGTGTATGCTCCAGTTAGTAGGTTTTCCTCTACAGTTAAATGCTCAAAACAATGTCTTCCCTCCATAACTTGTATTATTCCGCTCTTTACTAGTTCATAGCTACTATGTTTTATTGTACTATTTCCTAGGTATAATATTGAACCTTTGGTAATTTCTCCTCGTTCTGCTTTGAGAAGACCTGAAATAGCTTTTAGTGTAGTGGATTTTCCTGCGCCATTTGCACCTAATAGAGCAACGATTCCTCCATTAGGTACTTCTAATGAAACACCTTTAAGAACTAATATTACATGATCATATAAAACTTCTATATTCTTAACTTCTAGAATATTTTCTCTTCGCTCTTCTGTTGAAGAATGAGTATCTTTAGAGAGTAGATTCATTGATAATTATTCTTGAGAACAATTTCTTATAGTTATTCCTTTATCCGAAGCATATTTTGAGGCTGATGCTTCAATCATAGGACGCACTATAGATTTATCAGTAGATATCACATCTGAGGCACTGACAAATTTTTCTCCATTCCACTTTATGAAAGAAACGTCTGAACCACCTTCGTGGTCAGAACAGGTAACTTTTAATGGTGAAATCAATCCATTGGCTCCCATCCTATTTATAAGTTCAGTGGTAATGTCAAGATTTTCAATTCCCCACCTAACTTCTTCTCCAGACAATGGTTTGTTTCCATATTTTTCAGAGGCTTTTCTAATTGCCTCGACTGTAAAAAACGTCATTACAAGGCCATTTTTATACAATTGTGTACCAACTGCTTCTAGAGGGCCACTCCCATTTCCTTTGTCGTAAACATGTTTTATTATGTCATCAATTAACTGATAATTTTTACCTGGTCCCGTAAACGATGCACAAGTATATCCTACAGAGGCTTCTCCCGCAGGGACCGTATCCTGCTCAGAGCAACTCCAAGTCACACCTATAATTTTGTCTGGGCTAATTCCAGCTCTTGATGCTTCCTTTAATGCCGTTTGAGTCATAACTCCCCAACCTCTAAGTATTACAAAATCAGGTTCAAACCTTCTTATATTTAGCCAAGTGGCTTTTTGGTCTAGGCCTGGATGGGCTACGGGAAAATGCTCTACAGTAAAACCATATATTTCAGATTGTTTTTCCAAAATTGGCTTAGTTTCCTTTCCATAGGCAGAATCATGATGTACATTTGCTATTTTCTTTCCTTTTAGTTGATCCATTGAACCAAGTATATTTCCTATTAGTTTGATTTTAGCTGTCGAAAGATGCCAATAGTTGACTAACAATGGAAAAACCCATGGAAAAACTCTACCATCTGTTGCATCTGTTCTTCCATATCCTACTGTAATTAAGGGAATTTTGTCCTGTGGAACTCTATCTATTACAGAATATGTAAGACCAGTTCCTAGGGGATTAAATGCCGTAGCTCCTGCAGTTCCTTTGTTTTTTAGGCGTTCATAACATTCTATAAACCTGTCTGGTTTGTATGCTGTCTCGCATTCTTCCCAATCTAACTTTACACCGTTTATACCACCGTCTCTTTCATTAATAAGCTTCATATAATCAATCATTGCATCAGCAGCAGGAGTCCCACTTACTGCATACGGACCTGTTCTGTAAGAGGTCACAGGTATAAAATGTGATCCTTTTTCTGCATCTTGTCCAGATTCATTATTACTCTCTTTTTTATTGTCTCCACAACTTATCAACAAAAAAATAAAAGCTAGTATTGGAATGATCTTCATTAGGACCTCCTAAAATTTTTTCTAATAATCTTGTATATGTTAGCAAATAAGTTAGAAGTAGGATAGTAAAAATTAAATTTCTTAGTAAGGGTAGGGCCAAATTCTCATTTTTTCCTTAGCTATTCGAAATAGTCTAGCTAATCCATTTGGTTCGACAATCAAAAAGAAAATAATTAAAACTCCGAAAATCATATATTCCATATGAGACACTAATTCAGTTGATATTGCTCCACCACCAAAAAGAGATCCGATATTATTCAACATTATGGGCAAGAGAACTATGAAAGCCGCACCTAAAAAACAACCCGAAATACTCCCAAGCCCACCAATAATTACCATAAATAAGATTTCAAAAGATCTATATACATCGAATGCTTGAGGTTCTACTGTTCCCAAATAGGCGTAAGCCCATAATGCACCAGCAACTCCACAGTAAAAGGAAGAAACAGCAAAAGCTAAGAGTTTGTTTTTCATTAAATTGATTCCTATCGCTTCTGCTGCTATATCCATATCTCTAATTGCCATCCAAGAGCGTCCAATTTCAGATCTCATTAGATTTCTAGCAGCAAAGGCCATTAGAAAAACTATTATGAGAGTTATAACGTATCTTTCTTGAGGAGTATTAAATCCATATCCAAAAAGTGTCATTGGGGGCGCTGTTATTACTCCTGAAGTAGAATAATTTGTAAACCAATCAAAATGAGTAAAAAGCCATTCTATAAAAAATTGTGCTGCTAATGTAGCTACTGCCAAATAAAAACCTTTTATTCGTAGGGATGGGAGGCCAAATATAATTCCAACTCCTGTTGCACATAAGCCTCCCCATAGAAATGCAACTAGAAAAGAAATTTCAGGCATTCGAATATGTAAATTAAAAGATGCAAATGCTCCAACTGCCATAAATCCAGCTGTACCAAGAGAAATTTGTCCTGCATATCCTGTGAGAATGTTTAGCCCTAAGGCAGCCAATGAAAAGATTAAAAAAGGGACTAAAATTGACTGTAACCAATAATCATTAGCTAAAAAAGGAATTATAAAAAATGATACTATAACAATAGTATAAAATGCTACCTTATCCTGTAATATAGGAAATATCTCATTATCTGATTGATAAGTAGTTTTAAATTGTCCCGTTTCTCTATAAAACATTTAATTACCCTTTTTTTTTGATTTAGATTAAAATCTTTATATTTTTTTTTCGCCAATTAGGCATACTGGACTTATCTTTAAAACTACCTTAGCCTGCTGGTATGGAAC
>CAYRXL010000025.1:283-10392 GCA_964428295.1 uncultured Alphaproteobacteria bacterium | reverse complement strand
ACCTCCTACGTATGGGCCCAAATATACTTCTGCTAGTTTTTCACCACATCCAACCATAAGACCACCTACTATTGCCCCTGGAACAGAGGTAAATCCTCCTATAATTAGCACCGGAATTGCTTTTAGTGCTACCAAAGAAATAGAAAATTGCACACCTAATTTTGATCCCCAAACCAATCCAGCAACAAGTGCAACTATACCAGAGGCAATCCATACATAAATCCAAATATGTCTTAGAGGAATACCTACTGAAAGAGCTGCCTGATGGTCATCTGCGACCGCTCTTAAGGCTCTTCCTATTGATGTGTACTGAAAAAAAGCAGCTAACACGGCTACTAATGTAGCTGCTACTATTGCAGCTAATATATCAAACTGACTAATTAACATAGGACCTAAATTAATGGGAGTTTCTGAAATTCCTAGATTTAATGCATGAACATTAGAGCCCCAAACTCCTTGAGCAAGGCCTTCTATAAAATAATTTAAGCCTATTGTGGCCATAAAAAGAATAATTAGTTCTTGGTTTACTAGCGGTCGAAGAACAAATTTCTCCACTGCTATAGCTAATAATACCATTACTAGTAAGGTAACTAAACCTGCCAATAGCATATGTAATCCCATCTCAAGCAGACAAACAAATGTAAGTGCAGCGAGCAATACCATAGCTCCTTGGGCAAAGTTAAATACTCCTGAAGCTTTGTAAATTAATACAAAACCTAATGCTACTAATGAATACATTGTACCTGTTAGGAGACCTCCCAATACTACTTCTAAAAAGAACCAAGCTTCCGTGCTCATATAATTATCTATTCCTTTCCTAGGTATGCCGCAATGACTTTTTCGTCTGAACTAACTTCTTTTGGCAATCCATCAGCTATTTTTCTTCCATAATCAAGAACTGCAACTCTATCTGATATGTCCATTACAACGCCCATGTCGTGTTCTATCAATACTATAGTAGTTCCTAAAATTTTATTAGTATCTAGAATAAATCTACACATGTCTTCTTTTTCCTCCAGATTCATTCCGGCCATAGGCTCATCTAAGAGTAAAACTTCTGGCTCAGCTACTAATGCTCTTGCTAACTCAACTCTTTTTTGAAGTCCATATGGTAATCTCGAAACTAAAGTTTTCCTAATATGCTCAATTTCAAGAAATTCTATAATTTTTTCAACCTTCTTCCTGTGTTCTATCTCTTGTTTCTTTGCCCATCCTATATATAGTGCTTCTAAAAATACATTTCTCTTCATTAAAGTATTTCTACCTGTCATAATATTTTCTAGTGCTGTCATTCCTTTAAAAAGGGCTATGTTTTGAAAAGTTCTGGCAATTCTCATGCTAGCAATCTCGTGTGGTTTAATGTATCCCCTTTTTTTTCCCTTCCAGAACACTTGTCCTTTTTGAGGCTGATAAATTCCAGATATAACATTAAGCATTGATGATTTTCCTGCTCCGTTTGGACCAATTATTGCTACAACTTCTCCTTTCTGAATATTTAAATCTACATCTATGAGTGCCTTTAACCCCCCAAAAGATAAAGAAATGTTTTTCATTTCTAAAAGCAAGTTATTTATTGTCATTGTTTTTCTCGTTGGAAGGTATGCTTCCTACATCTTGTATAGCAATAGTTGCTTCAATTTTGTCTTTTCTTCCATCTTCAAAAGTTACTTCTGTAACAACATGAAAATTATCTTTATTACTATACATTGCTTCAATTAATCCATTATATCTTTCATTTATAGTTCTTCTTCTCAGTTTTCTTGTCCGGGTTAACTCACCGTCATCAGCATCAAGTTCTTTATGTAAAATAAGGAATCTTTTGATGATTGAATCTTTTAACTCTTCATCTTTAGAGAGGTCGTTGTTTACTTTGACAATGGCTTGATTTATTAAATTATATACCATTTTATTTGCTGCTAAATCAGTGTAACCTGAGTAAGCTATGTTATTTCTCTCAGCCCAGCTTCCCACTGCATCTAAGTCAATATTTATAAAGCAGCAACAATACTCTTTTTCATTTCCAAAGGCGACTGCCTCTTTAATTTCAGAATGAAATTTTAATTTATTTTCTATGTATTTAGGTGCAAAAAGCTGTCCAGATGACAACTTTCCAACGTCTTTAGCTCTATCTATGATCTTTATGTGACCATTCTTATTGAAAAAACCTGCGTCTCCTGTTCTAACGTATCCATCTGATGTTTTAGTTTCTGCTGTTGCGATTTCATTTTTATAATATTCTATGAACACGCCACTACTTTTAAACAAAAGTTCCCCGTTATCAATTTTTATATCCACCCCAGGGAAAGGTGTTCCTACAGTATCTGGTTCTATCTCCCCATCTCTTTGAAGAGTTACGTATACAGAGCCTTCAGTAGAACCGTAAAGTTGTTTTAAATTTATTCCAAGTGACCTAAAAAATTTAAATATGTCAGGGCTGATTGCTTCTCCAGCCGTATAGGCTTTCCTAACTCTGGTTAAACCAAGTATATTCTTTAGAGGTGCGTAAATTAGCAACTCTCCTATCATATAATTTATTTTATCTATGATGGATACACTTTTTCTATCTATGATTTTGTTTCCTACTTTATTGGCAACCTTCATATAATATAAAAAAATGGAACGCTTTAAAGCATTGGCATCTGCCATTCTAATATTAACAGTCGTTAACATATTCTCAAAAATTCTAGGAGGTCCAAAGTAGTATGTTGGTCCTATTTCTCGCATATCGTTCATTACTGTATCGGTACTTTCAGGACAATTAACACAAAAACCAGTTATGTAGCTTTGCGCATATGAGAAGACATTGTCTCCTATCCATGCCATTGGGAAGTAAGCTAGTACATTATCTTTAAGTGTTAGGTGTTCTATTTCAGATGCTTTTTTTGCAACGCTTATAATGTTTTTGTAGCTTAGAAGAACTCCTTTAGGCTTTCCTGTCGTTCCAGAAGTGTATAAGATTATGGCTGTATCGTTTGATTTTCCTTCTTTAATTGATCGTTCAAAATTGAATTCTTTATCATTTTGTTTAAGTTGGATTTTAGAGAGCGAATCTAAATTATATATAAATTCTTGTTTGTAATCAGTCATTCCTCTTGAGTCATCATAAATTATTGATTTAAGCTCAGGGGTTTTTTCCTTAATTTCTAGTAGTTTGTCAACTTGCTCTTGGTCTTCAACTATTGCAATTTTAACTTCTGCATGATTTAAAATATAAGACATCTCTTCTGCCACTGAGTCTTGATAACAAGGAACAGGGATAGCACCGATTGATTGTATAGAGCATATAGATTGATATAGTCTAGGTCTGTTATCACCAATAATTGCAACTTTATCATTTTTTCTAATGCCTATTTTATGTAATCCTATTGCAATTTTCTTAACATTAGAAAATTGTTGATTCCAAGATATAGTTTCCCATATGCCATGTTTTTTTTCCCTCATAGCAGGATGATTCCTAAAAATCATGGAATTTCTGGATAGTATCTTTGGAAAAGTATCTAGTTCAGGTGTATCTATATCGGTGCTATTGATATTTGCCATTTTTATTTCTGCTTCTAAAATCTTTAATTATAATTATATTTTTGATATAAGATAGATCCTTATATTATTTATTAGTTTTTTAATCAACATATCATTTATGATTGTGTTATTGTATATACGTACAAGATGATTTTTGCCTTTAAATATCCCTTTCTTATTATATTTTTTATATTTTACTTTGTAGTGTTTTCAAATTCTCAAACGACTCAAATTACTAGGACAGCTGTATGTGCTAAAACCGAGGAAATTAGAAATGCCTTAATAAATATACATGACGAAAAAATGGTTTGGAGAGGTATTGCAGAAGATAATTCAAAAATACTAGAACTCTTTATTGAAGATTCACAAGGTTCTTGGACTTTGGTTGAAACACAATCAACTGGATTAAGTTGTGCAATTTATGGAGGCAAAGAAAGTAATTTAAACAATTTATTGGATCTGTATCAGGAATGAAAAGTAATATAAAAAGTGAAGATTTAAAAAAGATGTCAGTTAACTATACCCCATTAACTCCTATATCATTTTTGTATAGAACTGCTAAAATATATCCTGAAAAGAAAGCTTGGATTTATGGGGAAAAAAGAGTTAATTATGATGGATTTCTAAATAGAATTGAAAAACTTTATGCAGCATTAGTTGGTTGCAATGTACAAAAGAAAGACGTAGTTTCAGTTATATTACCAAATGTTCCAGCAATGCTCGAGTGTCATTATGGGGTTCCGATGACTGGTGCTTTGTTAAATACTATAAATACAAGGTTAGATGCTTCTACTATTGCGTATATATTAAACCATAGTAAAGCAAAAACACTTATATACTATCAGGGCTTTTCCTGTTTGGTAAAAGAAGCAATAAAATATGCTAAAAACATAATACATGTCATTCGGGTAGATGATGATGAAGTTAATGGTGATGTTATAGTCAAAGGCGAAGTTGAATATGAACTATTATTAAGAAAAACAAAAATAAATACAGACAATAGAAGTGCATTTTCTCCGGATGATGAATGGGATGCAATTAGCTTAAATTACACCTCAGGAACAACAGGAGAACCAAAGGGTGTTGTTTATCATCATAGAGGCGCTTATCTCATGGCATTTAATAATCAGATGGTATGGAAAATGAGTTATCATCCAATTTATTTATGGACTCTGCCAATGTTCCATTGCAATGGGTGGTGTTTTCCCTGGACTATTACTGCGTTGGCAGGTACTCATGTGTGTTTGAATAAAATTGAAAAAAAAGAAATAGTGGAAAAAATAAATAATGAAGGTATTACTCATTTATGTGGAGCTCCTATAATATTGAATATGATAATTGATACATCGAAATTAATTAAAAAATCAAAACTAATAAATGTGATGACGGCAGCATCAGCTCCTCCCCCTAGTACTCTTAAAAAGATAGAGGAAATAGGATTTAAGGTAACTCATGTTTATGGCCTTACGGAAACGTATGGACCAGCTGTAGTATGTGAATGGAAGGAAGAATGGAATGAGCATAGTTTAGAAACAAAGTCTAAATTGAAGGCAAGGCAAGGTGTGCAATATCCTTCTTTAGAAGGACTTGATGTAATGGATCCAGAAACTATGAAACAGGTTCAAAGGAATGGAAAAATTATAGGTGAAGTTATGATGAGAGGAAACATAGTAATGAAAGGCTATCTAAAAGATCCTGTGACTAATAGGAAGTCTTTCAAAGATGGTTGGTTTCACACAGGTGATTTAGCAGTCATACATCCTGATGGATATATAGAGTTAAAAGATAGGTCTAAAGATATTATAATTTCTGGAGGAGAAAACATTTCTTCCATAGAGATAGAATCGACCATATATGAGATGGATGGAATTGTAGCTTGTGCTGTTATAGCTATGCCAGATGAAAAATGGGGAGAATCCCCTTGTGCATTTATAGAGATTGAAAAAAATATAACTATAAATGAGGAAGAAGTTATAGATCATTGTAAAAAAAGATTAGCAAAATATAAGTTACCTAAAAAGGTAATTTTTAAAAAACTTCCAAAAACTTCAACTGGGAAAATACAAAAATTTATTTTGCGAGACTTTTTTGAGAATAATTAAATGTATAGATATAGAATTACTTTGGAGTACTTGGGTAATTATTTTCATGGTTGGCAAAAGCAACCTGAAAAAATAAGTGTTCAGGAAACTTTAGAAAAGGCACTTTTTAAATTTTCAAATCAGGAAATCCAATTAATAGTAGGTGGGAGAACTGATGCAGGAGTTCATGCTTTGGGACAGGTTGCTCATTTTGATTTACCTTTTAAATTTTCATCTGATAAACTAGTTATGGCGCTTAATTTTCACCTATCAAAAGAATATTTAGGAAATAAAATATCAGTAGTGCATTCTGAAGAGGTAAGTTTAGATTTTCATGCAAGGTTTTCAGCAAAGAGAAGGAGGTATAGGTATGAAATTTTAAACAGATTTAGTCCTTCTGCTATAAATCAGTTAAAAGTTTGGTGGGTTGTAGAAAAACTAGATATAAATAAAATAAGAGAAGCAGCAAAATATTTGTTAGGAAAACATGATTTCTCTTCATTTAGGTCTAAAGGATGCCAATCTCAATCTCCTGTAAAATCTATAGAAAGCATAACCGTTTACGAAGAAAATAATTATATATATATTGATATTAGTGCGAGGTCTTTTTTGTATAACCAAGTGCGAATCATCGTCGGCACTCTTCGAGATGTTGGAAATGGTAAAATTAAAAATACAAATTTATTAAAAATTATTGATAAGAAAGATCGCAATTATGCGGGCCCTACTGCTCCATCCAGAGGTCTTACATTGATGGGTATAGATTATTGAATTTATTTATTTCAAGAAAACTTTAGAATAGTTAATGATAAATTTTTCATAAATATCAGACAACAGATTCAGATCTTTTATAGAAATTTGTTCGTTTATTTGGTGCATGGTTTTTCCAGTAGCTCCAAATTCTATAACTGGGCAAAGATTTTTTATAAACCTCGCATCTGATGTTCCTCCGGTTGTTGATAAGATTGGATTTTTTTTACATATTTGTTTTATTGATTCTTTTAGTATATCAGTAAATTTGTTTTGCTTGTTATAAAAAGGTTCATTAGAGCTAACAACATCTAACGAATAATTTTCAGAAACAAGATTACATTTTAACTTTAACTTTTTTATTAATGATTTTGTGTTGTATCTAGGGTTATATCTAATGTTTAAGTAAGCTTCAGCTGATCTAGGTATTACGTTTGATGAATTAAAATCAGTTTTAACAGAAGTGAACTCGATGTTTGATAGTGGGAATTCCTTGCTAGGTTGATTTAGATTTATCTCAGAAATAGATTCGCACATTTTAAAAAAATTAGGCAAGGGATTCATTGCTAAGTTTGGATAGGCCACATGTCCTGATTTGCCAAATACAGAAAGTTTTAAACAAAGACTTCCCCTCCTTCCTATTTTTATCATTTCTCCTATATAATTTGGATTTGTTGGTTCACCCACAATACAGTGGTTTATCTTAATTTTGTTTTCTTTAAGCCATTTCACTATTTTTACAGTTCCGTTGATTCCTGTTCCTTCTTCATCACCAGTTATCATAAGGGCTAAAGATAAGCTGTTTGGTTCTTTAGATATAAACCTGGCGCATGCAGATACCCATGAAGATATAGATCCTTTCATATCTGATGCACCTCTCCCATACAATATGTTATTCTTTATAACTCCAGAAAAAGGATCGTATTTCCAATTTTTTAAATTCCCAGGAGGAACAACGTCAGTATGTCCAGCAAAACATAATACAGGAGCATTCGGATTGTATTTTGATTTTCTTATAGCAAATAAATTTTTAATGGGTACTTTTTCTTCATTGTTTTTATTACCCTTAAATACTAACTCTTTAGTATTAAATCCTAGTTTGGTTAAACTGTCCTTTAAGCATTTAATTGCCCCATTATCTAAAGGAGTAACAGAATTTTTTTTTATAAGATCTTGTGCTAAGAATTCTGGGTTTAGTAGTTTTGATTTTTTAAAATTATATTTTTTTTTCATGCTATTATATTTTATTAATTATCGAAAATAAAAATAATTATAAATTAATTAAAATTTATTATAATCTATACATACTATTAGGAGATTAGCATAATGAAAACTTTTCTTTTGTTAGGAAGTGGCGAGTTAGGTAAAGAATTTGCTATTAGTGCTAAAAGGATGGGGCATAGAGTTATAGCATGTGATTCTTACGACAATGCCCCGGCAATGCAGGTTGCTGACTTAAAGTATGTTTTTAATATGCTAAACTCAGAAAGGTTATTAGATGTTATTAAAAAAACTAATCCAGATTTTATTATTCCAGAGATTGAAGCTATAAGAACAGAAGCGTTAATAGAGGTAGAAAATGATGGTAAATATGTTGTTCCTAATGCTAGAGCTGTAAACTTGACTATGAATAGAGATCATATTAGAGATAGAGCGAATGAACTTGGACTAAAAACAGCAAAATATAATTATGCTACTACAGAAAATGAAATAAAAACACAAATTAAAAACATTGGTTTCCCTTGTATATTAAAGCCAGTCATGTCTTCTTCCGGAAAAGGGCAAGCGATTATAAATAACTTTGGCGAAATCAGAGAATCTTGGATGTATGCTACCAAAAATATGAGAGGAGATAGGAAAAAAGTTATTATTGAAGAGTTTATAGATTTTGAATATGAAATCACTCTTTTGACAATAAAACAAAAAAATAGAGAAACAATATTCTGTGATCCAATAGGTCATATACAAGTTAAAGGAGATTATGAAGAAAGTTGGCAGCCTCATGTTCTCAATGATGAGTTGAAAATTAAAGCACAAAATATGTCTAGAGTAATTACAAATGATCTTGGAGGAGTTGGTTTATTTGGAGTAGAATTTTTTATAAGGAAAAATGAGGTAATTTTCAGTGAACTTAGTCCTAGACCACATGACACAGGAATGGTTACAATGTATACTCAAAATTTAAATGAATTTGATTTACATTTAAGAGCTGTGTTAGGACTTCCTATTCCTAACATCAAATTATTTAGATCAGGTTATAGTTTTGTAATAAAGGCAGATAAAGATATGAAAAAAAGCTCATATAGATTGGAAGGAATACAAGAAGCACTTGCATTAGAGGATGTCGATATTAGAATATTTGGGAAGCCCTATGCTTATGCAAACAGAAGGTTAGGAGTAATTTTAGCTGGAACAAGAGAAAAAGCTAAAAAAGCAAGAGAGAAGATTAAGGTGTTTTATAATTAAGAAGAAATACTATGAATTATTGGTTGTTTAAAAGTGAACCAAGCTCTTGGTCTTGGGAGGATCAGGTAGCTTGTGGAGAAAAGGGAGAGGGATGGGATGGAGTTAGAAATTACCAAGCATCTAACAATATGAAGTTAATGAAGCTTGGGGAAAAAGGTTTTTTTTACCATTCTGTAACTGAAAAAAAAATAGTAGGTGTAGTAGAAATCATTAAAGAATATTATCCAGATCCAACTGATAAATTAGGAAGGTTTGGAATGGTAAAAGTTAAGGCTTTATATCCGGTGAAGAATCCTATTACCTTAAAAGAAATTAAATTAGAAGACAAATTGAAAAATTTTCCATTAATAAAGCAAGCCAGGTTATCAGTTGTGCCTGTATCTGAAGCCTATTGGAAAATCTTATCTAAAATGACGGGAATATGATAAAATGTTATGTTTGTTAGATGATTTAGTAGATGGTAAGGCAATGGTAATAGAAGGTAGCTTAAATATTGATGATTGTGGAGTAATAGTGGTAAAAAAGGGAAAGAAAATTAATGCTTTTTTAAACTTATGTCCTCATGCAGGCTTACCTTTAAATTTGAATGATGCTAATGTATTAGCAAGTGATAATTTTCACTTGATATGTAAGAATCATGCAGCTCTATTTGATCCTTGTTCTGGTTTATGTGTATCAGGTCCATGTTTTGGAAAAAGTTTAAAAAAATTAGATTTAAAAAATAATAATGGAAAAATCTATATAACTAAAGCAAAAGGAAACTAATGTTATGTCAGCAGATTTATTTAAGATACCAGAGCGTCTAAAAAGCACTGCTCAAGTTGATAGAGAGAAATACTTAGAAATGTACCAGGAATCTATAAACGACCCAGAGGCGTTCTGGTCTAAACATGGTAAAAGAATAGACTGGATGAAAGAGTATACCAAAGTAAAAGATGTTACGTTTAATAAAGAAGATCTAAAAATTAATTGGTTTTATGATGGAACTTTAAATGTTTCAGTAAATTGCATTGATCGTCATTTAAAAGATAAAGGAGATCAAGTGGCAATCATTTGGGAGGGAGATAATCCAAAAGAAGATAAAAAAATTACCTATAAACAACTACATCAAGAAGTTTGTTTAATGTCTAATGTGCTTAAAAAAAATGGAATTTCTAAAGGAGATAGAGTTACTATCTACATGCCCATGATTCCAGAAGCTGCATATGCTATGTTGGCTTGTGCTAGAATAGGTGCAATCCATTCAGTTGTATTTGGTGGTTTTTCTCCTGATGCATTAGCAGATCGTATATT
>CAYRXL010000025.1:0-273 GCA_964428295.1 uncultured Alphaproteobacteria bacterium | reverse complement strand
GCAGACGAAGCAATAAGAGGAGGAAAATTAATACCTCTTAAAACTAATGTTGATAAGGCTTTAAAACGTGATACGGCTATAGATAAAGTTTTGGTTATACAAAGGACTGGTAATAAAGTCGATATGTTAAAAGGAAGAGATATATGGTGGCATGAGGAAAAAAACAATGTAAGTAACTACTTCGAACCTGAAGAAATGGAGGCAGAAGATCCTTTGTTTATCTTATATACTTCTGGTTCTACAGGAAAACCTAAGGGGGTTCTTCACACCTCA
>CAYRXL010000024.1:0-17051 GCA_964428295.1 uncultured Alphaproteobacteria bacterium | reverse complement strand
TCTATATTGCAAAGATATTCTCTTTGGCCCCAAAGTATGATCAGTCATCGCATCCACAGCAGGCGATCTTTCAATAAATGTAAAATCATTAGAAGATGTAGATTCTGCAAAAGAAAGTGGTATTTTCTGTTTTCCTATTGATATAGTGCTATTTTTTCCTAACTTGTAACCCATGTAAGCTTCATCAACAGAAGTTATGTCATTCATTCCATCAGCATCACCTAGGGTACTTTGCTGTTTTGCAGAAGCCCCCCAATCGACCTGTGCTTTATAATAGAAGCCTTCTCCATATTTTCCACTAAAACCTAATCTGAGTCTTCTAAAATTTGTACCGTCAGTAAAACATGAGCCTCCCTGATCATGAGCTACTTCACAAGAGGCAGGTGCATCAACATCATGCACTCCTAAATCCAAATGCATTCTTCCTCCTATTTTAAATTCGTTTTTACCGCTTTTGACTTTTAATCCTGGACCCACCTTAATTTCAGGTGTGTTTTTTGTTTTCTTCTCTAATCCTTTCATCTTTATTAAAACATCTTGCACTTGACTTTCTATTTTATCCAGTCTATCTCCATGCGAATCTGCAAAAACAGAAGCTCCTAATGAATTGCAAACAATAAAAATAACGAATAATAACCTTGTAAAGATAAACATTATTTTTCCTTTCATATAGATTATAATTACAATCCTTAAGACTTTATTAATTTAAATATAGGTAATAACTAACTATCAAATATTACAAAACTGTTACAAAAGATCTCGTTTTAAAAACTAAAATCACATCTAATTATTTTTTTTAATACATGAGATAATTAAGCAACATCTTTTTAAAAGTACTTAAAAAGGACAAAGTCACTATGAAAAGTTAAAAATGATTTATAAATCAAATAATAATTTACCAAAGTAATAATTTTGTAACATTTATAAAGGAATCATTAATATACAAATTAAAATATTTATTATGGAGACAAATATGTTGAAGAAATTTTTTCTTTTAATGATTTTTAACTTACTTACTATAGGAGCTTTACAATCGAGAGATCAACTTTTTATTGTTGGTTCTTCTACAGTTTATCCATTTGCGACAGTGGTTGCAGAAAATTTTGGCTACAAGTCTGGAATGAAAGTTCCTAAAATTGAATCTACCGGATCAGGTGGAGGAATAAAATTATTTTGTGCAGGTTTGGGGATGAAACATCCGGACATAACAAATTCCTCTAGAAGAATTAAAGAAAAGGAGTTCAAAAAATGTCAAGAAAACAATATAGATTTTGTTGAAGTAAAAGTGGGTTATGACGGAATAGTTATAGCAAATTCAAAAAGATCTAAAGTATTAAATTTCACTAAAAGGCAGATTTTTTTAGCTCTGGCTAAAGAAGTACCAGAAAACAATAAAGAAGGAGAAAAATTAATTCCTAATCCAAACAAAAAATGGTCAAACATAGATCCTTCATTGCCAGATATAGCCATCGAAGTTATAGGACCTCCTCCAACTTCAGGAACAAGAGATGCATTTCAAGAACTTGCACTTGAAGGAGGATGCAAAACATTTACAAAACTAAAAGCTATTGAAAAACAAAATAAGAAAAAATACAAAGCAATATGTCATGCTGTTCGAGAAGACGGTCCTTTTATAGAAGGAGGAGAAAATGATAATCTTATAGTACAAAAACTAATTGAAAACCCAAATGCTTTTGGTGTTTTTGGATTTTCCTTTCTAAAAGAAAACTCCGACAAGTTGCAAGGTTCTAATATAGATGGGAAAGCTCCTACTTTTGAAAATATTTCTTCAAAAGCTTATGTAGTATCTCGTCCTCTTTACTTTTATGTAAAATCTGAGCATGTAGATGTAATTCCAGGCATAAGAGAATATGTTGCAGAGTTTACGAATGAGGACACATGGGGACCTGATGGCTATCTTGAGGAAAGAGGAATGATCCCAATGCCAGAAGAGGAAAGAGCAAAGTTTGCAGAAGATGTTAAAAATATGACTGTATTCGCAATTAGATAAATTTTGCTTCTTTAATAAGGGTAGAAGTGATAAACTTCTACCACTTTTTTTGGATAAATTGCATGCCTATAGCTCTGTTTATAATTATATTTTTGACAATTTTAGCCTATCATCTAGGAAAAAATAAAGCAGAAAAGAATTTTGAAGTTTATAAAAATCAATCCCATACAGAACTTTCTGGATACTATGGTACATTGACAGCTATATGGACAATGCTACCTTTTCTAATTGTGTATTTACTATGGTCAATAATTTCTATTAAAATTATTAATTCATTGACCTTAGAGGCGATTCCTTTAGAAATAATGCCTAAAAGCAAATCACTACAACAGCTACTCCTAAACTCAATCATTAACGTAGCAAATGGAGGACAAGCCGCTAAGGCTATTCCAGAAGTTGCAGTTAATGTCTACTTAGAATCAAAAAAATATTCGGATATAGGGAGGTTAGTCACTTCCATTATTGTTACTATTATCTCATTCTGCACAACTTACAGAAAAATAACGCCTAACTTGAAGGCTAAACATTTAGTCGAAAGAGCTATTTTAACAGCTTTATTTATATCGTCTATTATTGCTGTCCTCACTACTGTTGGCATAGTACTTTCCTTAATATTTGAAACGTTACGATTTTTTAAAGATATTAGTTTGCTGGAATTCTTTTTTGGAACACTCTGGTCTCCCCAAATAGCGTTAAGGGAAGGGCAAGTAGCAGCTGAAGGTTCTTTTGGAGCTGTTCCTGTATTTTTAGGTACTTTAGTAATAACTTTCATAGCTATTCTTTTAGCTGGACCCATAGGTCTTTTTTCAGCCATCTACCTATCGGAATATTCCTCACCCACTGTAAGAAAATATGTAAAACCATCTATAGAAATTCTTGCTGGAGTCCCAACGGTGGTCTACGGATTTTTTGCAGCATTAGTAGTAGGTCCATTCATAAGAAGGACTAGCGAGTCTTTAGGTTTTTTAGCTTCTTCTGAAAGTGCTCTTGCTACAGGAATTGTTATGGGTATCATGATAATACCCTTTATCTCATCCTTGTCTGATGATATTATACATTCTGTACCTCAAAGTTTACGAGAAGCATCTTACGGAGTAGGGGCTACAAAATCAGAAACTATTAAGAAAGTCATTATTCCTGCTGCTCTTCCTGGAATCGTAGCTGCTTTTTTGTTGGCTATATCTAGAGCTATAGGAGAAACAATGATCGTAGTCATGGCTGCTGGATTATCAGCCAAAATGACTATAAACCCTTTTGAGGCGGTAACAACAGTTACAGTTCAAATAGTCACTTTGTTGGTTGGAGATCATGAATTTGATAGCACTAAAACAATGGCAGCATTTGCTTTAGGCATGACTTTATTTAGCATTACTCTAGTATTAAATATAATTGCTTTAAGAGTAGTTAAAAAATATAGAGAACAATATGAATAATAAATTATTATCAATTAGATATAAACAAGAACGTAGATTTGTATTAATGGGTATGCTGGCAATAAGTTTAACAATTACATTCTTATTAATTCTACTTAGTTCAATAATTATAAAAGGTTATAGCGCTTTTACTACTTCAACTATTAAATTGGAAGTTAATTTTGAACAAAGTATAATTGACCCTAAAGAAACTGGTGATTTAGAAATAATAAATAAGGCTAGATGGAGAAAAATTACTAGAGATTCAATGCCCTCAGTATTGAATAAATTAAAATTGATAAATAATAATGATAAAATCAACAAAAAAGAAAAAGCTCTTCTAGCAAGATTATTTACCAGATCTGCTGAATACTACATAAGGGATCTAGCGCTTGATAACATTAATATAATAGGATCTAAAAAATGGATAGAAATTCCTGCCTCGTCGCTTGTGGACCAATACCTAAAAGGTAATATAGATACTTCCTTGGAAGAAAATGAAAGGCCACTTAATGACAAGCAAATATTTTGGATAGATAATCTATACAAAGCAGGATTAATAGATCGAAAATTTAACAAATCATTCTTCACTAGAGGTAATAGTAGAAATGCAGAAGAAGCAGGCATATTAAGTGCGATGAAAGGATCTACTTTAGTCCTAATTATAACTCTAATTGTCTCTTTTCCCTTGGGAGTCATGGCATCCATATATTTAGAAGAATTTGCCCCCAAAAACAAAATTACTGATTTGATAGAAGTTAATATAAATAACCTAGCAGCTGTACCTTCTATTGTTTTTGGTCTTTTAGGACTTGCAATTTTTCTAAATGTTATAGGATTGCCAAGGTCAACTCCATTAGTAGGCGGCCTAGTATTATCACTAATGACTCTACCCTACATAATTATTGCAAGCAGAGTATCTATTAAAGCTGTCCCTCCATCAATTAGAGAGGCAGCTATGGGTTTAGGTGCAAGTAAAATGCAAGCCGTATTTCATCATGTTTTACCTCTGGCGCTTCCGGGAATGCTAACCGGTACAATTATAGGAATGGCCAGAGCATTAGGAGAAACAGCACCTTTGCTTATGATAGGAATGATTGCCTTCATTGTAGATGTTCCATCAAATTTTACAGATCCTTCTACTGTATTACCAGCACAAATATATTTATGGTCAGACCAGCCAGAAAAAGGGTTTGGTGAAAAAACAGCAGCAGCTATAATAATTTTACTTGCATTTCTTTTAACTATGAACGCCTTAGCTGTTTATTTAAGAAATAAATTCGAAAGAAAATGGTAGATAAAGAGAATATAAAAATGGAGACTAAAAAGAAAAATAATAAGCCAAAAATAAAAATTTCTGTAAAAAAATTAAACGTGTTTTATGGATCCAAACAAGCTTTATTTGACGTGAATATTGATATATACCCTCAAGAAGTAACTTCCTTCATAGGTCCTTCAGGATGTGGTAAGTCTACTCTTTTAAGATGTTTCAACAGGATGAATGACTTAATTGATAGCTGTAAAGTTTCGGGAATTGTCGATATAGATGGGAAAAACATAAACAATCCCAATATAGATCTTGTCACATTACGTACAAAAATCGGTATGGTCTTTCAAAAACCAAATCCTTTTCCCAAATCCATTTATAACAATGTTTCCTATGGACCTAAAATCCATGGTCTTGCTAAAAATATATCAGAAATGGACCAGATAGTAGAAAACAGTCTTAAAGCAGCCGGCTTGTGGGATGAAGTTAAAGATAGGCTTAATGAACCAGGAACAGGAATTTCAGGTGGCCAACAACAAAGATTATGTATAGCTAGAGCGATTGCTACTAGCCCCGAAGTAATATTAATGGATGAACCCTGTTCTTCGTTAGATCCTATAGCAACAGCTAAAATAGAAGAACTGATAGCTAAGTTAAGAGAAAATTATACAATCATAGTAGTAACTCACAACATGCAACAAGCAGCAAGAGTTTCCCAAAAAACAGCATTTTTTCATCTAGGTAATCTAGTAGAGTTTGGTAATACAGAAACCATATTTACCCAACCAAACGAACCTAAAACTAATGATTATATAACTGGTAGATTTGGATAATATAACTTGCAGGTAAAAATATGTTAGACACACACAATCATATATCAAGTGCTTTTAATAACGAATTAGCAGATTTAAATAATAATCTTTTAGAAATGGGTGGAACTATCGAAGTGCAATTTAAATCTACAATAGATTGCATAATTAAAAGAGACGAAGCAATCGCAAATTTAATCATATCTAAAGACAAAGAAGTAGATAATCATGAACGAACTGCAATAAATCAAATTCAACTCCTAATTGCTAAACGTCAGCCAGTAGGAGTTGATTTACGTATGCTTGTGGGCTGCACCAGAATTGCAGGATATCTAGAAAGAACAGGAGACTTGCTTAGTAGCATTGCAAAAAGGTCTATTATTTTGATAGAACACACTAAACTAGAAGAAGAGGAAGAATTAATTAACTTAGCAAAACAAGCTGAGGAGCTGTTTAAAGAATCTTTAAATTCTTTTTCCGATAAAGATTTTGAAAAAGCTGAAATAGTAAGAACTAAAGATATAGAAATAGACAAAACTTTTACTCATTTTTTTTCTTCCTTACTAAAAAAAATGTCAGAAAAATCAAAACTAGTCGTGCCTGGAACTCATATGCTATTCATGGCAAAAAACTTTGAACGGATAGGTGACCATGCAACTAATATATCTGAGTCTATTTCTTATATGGCTAATGGAGAAATAAGCAAGGAAACAAGGCCTAAGTATAGTTAAATGGATATTGTAAAAATACTTTTAGTAGAAGATGACCCTTCAATAAATGAGATAATAAGCTATAACTTTAAGATGGAGAATTATGTCTTAAAAGCTTGTTCTGATGCAGAAGAAGCTCTAGAAATAATTGATGAAATTAACCCACATATTATAATTCTTGATTGGATGTTGCCAAATATGTCAGGTATTTCTTTGGCTAGAACTCTAAAAAAGAAAAGTAACCTGAAAAACATACCCATTATAATGCTTACAGCTAGAACAGAAGAAAATGATAGAATAAAGGGATTTAATGCAGGTGTAGATGATTATATTACCAAGCCTTTCTCTACCAAAGAACTTCAAGCAAGAATAAAAGCAGTCTTAAAAAGAACTAATCCATCACTTTACAATGAAAAACTAGTGTATAAGGATATAAAAATGAATCTTCTAACACACAAGGTTATGAGAAATAATATTTACATAAAGCTCAGCCCAAAGGAGTTTAGACTATTACAGCATTTTATTGAACATCCTAAGCAGGTTTTTTCTAGGGAACAATTATTAGACCAAGTATGGGGCAGGGATGTTTTTATAGAAATTAGGACCGTAGACGTACACATAAGAAGACTAAGAAAAGCAATAAATATTCAAGGTCTAGATTCTAAAATAAGAACTGTACGATCGACAGGATATTCCTTAGACTAATTTTATCAAAAATAAACGTATTTTACATTTGATCAATAAATTGTAGTAGGGTATTCTGTAAATACAATCAGTAGTAGTATCATCAAAATTATAGTGATTTATATGTCCGATATTGATAATCAAATTTTAAATAATGAAAATAAAAGAACTACAGCCCTAAATAAATATTTCAGCAAAAAAGAGGATATAAAACTTATAACAAACAGGCTTATAAAACTAGGTTATATATTAGGAGAATATGAAGAATATGAAGATACTAACTTTGATATTACCTCAACCAATGGAAAGCAGCCACCTCAAATAAAAGACGAGGGTAAATTGGGAAAAATTAATATTATTAATATTATCACTGTCCAGAAAAGAAGGTATTATAAAAAACTATACAAACAATTTAAAAGAGTTAGAGAACAAGACTATGCACCTATAACAATAGATATAAAAGGAAGAATTATTAATGGACACCATAGATATGATGCTTTCAGAATTTTAAATATAAAATATGTATCAGCCAGGATGATCAATGATAGCATAGAAAATATAGTAAAAACCAAAAATTCCAACAAGAACCATAAAAGCCAGCTATATACAAATAAAAAGTATCTTTCAGAACATAAAAACATGTCAAATTTCTATCTTAACACACAAATTTCTAATTTAGATTTGTTAAAGCTAAAGATTTAGACCCACAAATCTTTTAAGTATACATTTTCAACATATAAGCGATGTTTTCCTGTTTGTAATTAGAAAGAAATAAGTATAAAAAAGTACTCATATATCAATTACATTGACATTTTAGTCCTTCTCAAAGCTGACAACCATCCTTTAATCAAATTTTTTCTTTTATTTTTTTCTAACGCTGGCAAAAACTTTCTTTCTAACAACCAAATCTTCTGCGCTTCTTTAATATTTTTAAAATACCCTGACCCTATAAGTGCTAAAATTGCAGTACCTATTGCTGTCGTTTCATGAGCTATTGGCTTTTCAACTGTTATATTAAGTATATCAGAAAGAAATTGCATTAACCATGAATTTACCGTCATACCTCCATCAACCCTAATTCTATTAATAGTAATACCGTCAGCCTTAAATGCTTCTATTAAATCAAAAGTTTGATATACAACTGATTCTAGGGATGCCCTAACTATTACTTCAGACCCACTTTCTAAAGTAAGGCCATAAATTGATCCTCTCGCTTCAGGAATCCAATGTGGAGCTCCTAGTCCAACAAGCGCTGGCACAATGTAAACCCCTTGATTACTTCTTAATTTTTTAGCTATCTCTTCTGTTTCTGATGCATTACTTATTAGTTTTAGTCTATCTCTCAACCATTTTACTATAGCCCCAGAAATAAAAATAGACCCTTCCAAAGCATATGAAACTTTCCCATCTATTCTATATGCTATGGTAGAAAGTAATTTGTTTTTTGAATACAATAGTTTTTTACCAGTATTTACTAGCATAAAACATCCTGTGCCAAAGGTTGATTTTAAGTCTCCCTCATTAATACAACCTTGTCCAATGGCAGCAGCTTGCTGATCTCCTACAATACCCTTAATTGGAATTTCTAATCCAACTATGTTTTTTTGTGTCAAACCAAAATCACTTACACAATCATGAACCAAGGGTAGAATATTAAAAGGAATATTAAAAATCTTACATAAATTTTTATCCCATTCTAGTTTTAAAATATTATATAAGCTAGTTCTACTGGCGTTAGTCACATCAGTAGAATGTTGTTTACCTCCTGTTAATCTCCATAATACAAAAGTATCTATTGTTCCAAAACATAATTCATCCTTTTTGGCTTTTTCTCTTGCTCCATTTACGTTATCTAAGATCCAAGCAATTTTACTAGAACTAAAATAAGGATCCAATAGTAATCCTGTTTTTTTATTAATTTCTTTTTCAAATCCCCTTTTACGTAACAATTTACATTTTGCTTCTGTTCTTCTGTCTTGCCATACAATTGCATTATATATTGGAATTCCTGTTTTTTTATCCCACAAAATAGTAGTTTCACGTTGATTGGTTATACCTATTGCCTTGATAGTCATGTCTTCTTTTAACGAGAAAGAAATCATTTGTTTTGTCACTAATAAAACAGACTTCCATATTTCCTCTGGATCTTGTTCAACCCAGCTTTTTTTAGGGTAGGTTTGTGAAATTTCAATAGATTTTTGAAATAAAATTTTTCCTTGATTATTAAATAGCACGGCCCGTGTACTCGTTGTACCTTGATCAATAGCAAGAATCGTTGTATTTTTTGCATACATAATATAAAAAGATGATAATTTTTAAACCACAAAAATTTTTTCCTTCTTTACCTAAGTATGGGTTTTTTATAAATAATAGTTCATAATAGCAAAATAAATATTAAATGAAAGTTAAAGAAAATGGACTTTAAGCTAAGCGAACAGCAAAAGCTATTAAAAGAAACAGCTAGAAAGTTTGCTGAAAATGAATTATTAGAAATATCTAAAGAGATTGAAAAAAATAACATCCCTCCGGATAAAGACTTGCGAATAAAATTTGCTAAAATGGGTTTTTTAGGAATTAATCTATCTTCAGATTATGGAGGAGCAGGCTTATCTCATTTTGATGCTGTACTTGTCTTAGAAGAAATAGCAAAAATATCTATAGCAGTGGCATTTCCTATTTTTGAGTCTAGTTTTGGACCTACATTGGCAATATCACATTTTGCTCCTCTTGAGCTAAAAAAGAGAATTCTTCCTAACGTTTGTAATGGTGAAAAAATTATTGCTGTCGCAATGTCTGAACCAAATGCAGGCTCTGCATTAACAGATTTATCTACTAAAGCTGAGATTATAGATGATAAAGTTGTCTTAAATGGACAAAAACGCTGGTGTTCAGGAGCAGGCCACGCTGACGCATATGTTGTATATTGTCGAATGTCAAATGATGAAGGATCTAAAGGAATAGGGGCAATTTTGCTAGAAAAAAATACAAAAGGATTTTCTTTTGGAAAAAATGAAACTCATATGGGTTTTAGGGGTGTTGCAAGTGCAGACATGTTTTTTGATAATGTAGAAATTTCTACTGAAAATATTATTTTACCTGCAGGTGGATTTAATAAATTAATGGAATCGTTTGATTTAGAACGTTGTGGAAATACTACTATGAGCCTCGCATGTGCGCAGTCTTCATATGATTATGTTTTGCAATATGTTCAAGAGAGAAAACAATTTGGAAAGCCTATAGTCGATTTTCAAGCCGTACAAATTCAACTTGCAGAAATGAAAATAAAATTAGATGCTTCTAGACTTCTTTTATATCGAGCTGTAGTTAATGCCGATAAAGAATTGCCTTCAATAATGGACAGTTCCATAGCCAAGTGTTATGCAAATGAAATTGCTAGAGAAGTGACTGGAAATGCGATTCAACTTATGGGTGGTTATGGATATTCGACAGAGTTTCCTTTAGAACAGAAAATGAGAGATGCTTGGGGCTGGGGAATAGCGGGAGGAACTATTGATATCCAAAAAACTAATATTGCCTCATCCATAATAGGAAAACGTTTTAATCAAAGATAAGTATATGAAAAAAAACATACCTACAAACCTACCACTCGAAGAACTCAGAATATTAGACCTAACAACTGTAGTGATGGGTCCCTTCGCAACACAAATTCTAGGAGATTTAGGCGCCGAAGTTATAAAAATAGAAGAACCAAAAGGGGATATGACTAGAGTAGTAGGGCCAAGTAGAAATAAAAACATGTCGTCTATGTTTTTAGGGACTAACAGAAATAAAAAAAGTATTACTATAAATTTGAAAAATAATATTGGAAAAGAAGCATTAAAAAGACTAATAAAAACAGCAGATATTTTTATACATAATATTAGACCTCAAAAGATTGCATTGCTAGGATTTGATCCAAATTCTGTATTAAAAATAAATCCTAAAATTATTTATGCAGGGCTTCATGGCTATGGGGAAAATGGTCCTTATGGTGGAATGCCTGCATATGATGATGTTATTCAAGGACAATCAGGACTAGCTGGAACTTTTATGGAAAGAGAAAAAAAACCTAGCTTAGTTCCAAGCGTAGTAGCCGACAAAAGTACAGCTTTATTAGCAAGCACTAGCATATTAGCTTCTCATATAAAAAAACTAAAAACTGGAAATGGTATTTACCTTGAGATTTCTATGTTTGAGGGAATGGTTGCCAATACAATGTTAGAGCACCACCATGGCGCCACATTTATTCCTCCTATAGGAAGAGAAGGCTATCCAAGAGTCTTATCTCCTGACCGAAGACCTTATAAAACATTAGATGGTTATATTTGTATGCTAGCTTATACTAATAAACAATGGAATACGTTTTGGTCTATAACCAAACAAGATAAGTATAAGAATGATGTTAGATTCTCAACGGCTGCAGAAAGAGCAAAAAATATAAATGTTATTTATGGTATAGCAAGAAAAACGCTACTTAATAAAACTACTAAGGAATGGCTGGCAATACTAAAAAAAGCTGAAATACCTTCAGGTGCTGTAAATAAATTAGCAGATCTAGAAAAAGATCCCCATTTAAATGATGTGTCATTTTTTAGAACTTTTAATCATCCTACAGAAGGAAAAATTAAAGTACCCGATACCGGAATACGAATTGATAACAAAGCACTTCCAATAAGAATTCATCAACCAACACTAGGAGAGCACAATTCAACAATATTTAATTCTTTAGGATTTTCATCAGATGAGATAAAAATGATAACTAAAGGATATGATTAACCAATAAAGAGTTCTGTTTATATTAACTTATGCAATTCAGTGGCAATGGCAAACACAAGTATAAATGAAGTCAAGTACAGAGTAGCCTTTTCAGCATCCATTATATTCTCTATATCTTTAGATAAAATATTTCTTATATACATAAGCTAGCAACTATTATTACCATTTTATAATGGCCATGCATAACCTATTCCATACTCTTCTGTTATATTATAGGGTTCATATGCATCAAAACTTAAAATTTTATTGTAAGTTCCGCTGCTTATTTCCGAATCGTCAATACTCCAATAACGATAATATAAAAAAAGGCTCCTTTTATTATGAGTTTCAATGTTCATATTTGCGTCCATCCCCCATCCAGAATTTTGTTTATTTTTAATGTCTGAGTAATAATTTGATGCTGTGGATAAATATGAATTTTGCTCTCCTTTGATAAAATAGTTATATTGGTATTTTATTTCTATCCAATTTGAGTAATTATAGATAAATCCAACTGGAATGTAAAAGTATTCTGACTGTCTATCATATCCCAAATGACCTTTTGAACTTATTTTTCCTCCACTATCATCATAAAGCCAACGATATCCTAACCCTATGTAAGGATGATGATTTTGAGAAAACAAATTTTTATAAATACTATATCCTTCTAATCTAATTTTATAATAATTTGTCGTCATCACTCCACTACGAGGACTATGATAATCAACTTCACCATAAGTTCCCTCCATAGCATAAGCTAATCCAATAAAATTTTTAAATAATTATCTTCATTCCAGTTTCTTATACCCATAGTAACAAAAAGTGGTGAAGACTTATCGCTCATAAAATAATTATTATTTACTTGCTCTGAATATTCATAGTAACCAAAATCAAGTACTAATTCATTTGATATAAGCTCAAAACTAAAAAAATATAAAAACGTCACAAATAGACTTTTATTTTTCAATTTTAAGTTCCACAATACGTTTCTAAAACTCTTTCTTCTGGCAAAGGGGTTTTTTCTAAATGAGCTAGTTTTTTGTTATATTCAAAAGGACTAGAAATTACAGTTATTAGATCATTTAAAGTCGAATAATCATCCACAAGAATTTTATTTATAGCTTCTTCTACCCTATGATTTCTTAATATATAAATTGGATTTACCTTACACATTTTTTTTCCTATGTCCGCAAAATTTAAAGATTCTTTGCTTAGTCTTTTTTTCCATCTTTTTTTCCATTCATAAAGATTTTTATTACTATTAGAAAATACTTCATTGTTTTTAAGAATTTCATTAGATAAATTTCTGAAGGTAATAGTAAAATCTAATTGGTTTTTTTCCATTAAAACTAGCAAATCATTTATCAAATTTATATCATTATTATCTTTATCAGTTAAACCAAGTTTTTTTCTAAATACCTGCAGCCAATTTTTTTTATACAATTCTGGGTACTCCTCTATAAATCCAGTAACGTCTTTTATTGCTTTTTTTTCGTTGTCATTGATTATTGGCAGCAAAGCCGTTGCAAGACAGGCTATATTCCACATCCCAATTTCAGGTTGGTTAGCATATGAATACCTACCAGTATGGTCGATTGAACTAAAAACCTGATTACTACTATAATTATCAAGAAATGCACAAGGGCCATAGTCAATTGTTTCGCAAGATATAGAGCAATTATCTGTATTCATTACACCATGAATAAACCCTACTCCCATCCATTTAGCAATCAGCTCAGCTTGCCCTTTAATAACTTTTCTAAGAAGGTCTAAATGTTTACTTTTTGATTTCTGTATTTCTGGGTAAATTCTATCAATAGTATAATTTGATAAATTTCTAACTGCATCATAATCTCTTCTAGAGCAAAAATACTGAAATGTGCCTACTCTTATATGACTTTTTGATACACGAGTTAGTATTGAGCCTGGATAAGAAGTTTCTCTATAAACTTCTTCTCCTGTTAAAATAGCAGCTAACGACCGAGTAGTAGGTATATTTAAGGAAGCCATTGCCTCACTCGCTAGATATTCGCGTATAACCGGTCCTACCCAAGCTCTTCCATCTCCATTTCTAGAAAAAGGAGTTTTTCCAGATCCTTTTAATTGAATATCATATCTTATTCCTTTCTTGCTTATAACTTCACCTAACAAAATAGCTCTTCCATCTCCTAATTTAGGAACCCAACTTCCAAATTGATGGCCAGCATATGCCATAGCAATTGGATCAGAGTCTTCGGGGACAAAATTCCCAGCTAAAATTTTCATTCCTTTTTCTGAGTATAAATATTTAGAATTTATTCCCAATTCATAAGCCAAGTTATCATTGATTTTAATTATTTTTGGACATCTAACGGGTTCTGGAAGAACTTTATAATAAAACCCTTTAGGTAGTTTTACATAACTATTATTAAAAATAAATATATTTTTTATTTCTTTATTCATAATTTCTGTTAAATGGTTAAAATATCATCTACTTTCTCTCATTAAAAACAACAAAACTATTAAACCAGGTAGTGCCATTATAGCAGTAATTATAAAAAAACCAAACCAATCTGAGTTGTTTAAAACAATTGATCCCAATCCAGCCTTATTTATTATAAGATCCCAATTGATATTATCTATCAGCCATCCTGATGGAGAAGAAAGCCAAGTTCTACTGATAGCCATAAACGAAGATAGAAGAGCATATTGAAATGCAGTGTGTTTTATATTACACAAGCTAGATAAATAAGCTATAAACGCTGCTGTTCCTATTCCTCCAGCTAAATTTTCCATTCCAATTGTAACAGTAAGAATTTTAATATTATTTCCTACAACAGCTTGAAATGCAAATAAAAAGTTTGAAATTAACTGGAGGATGCCAGAAAACAGAAGACTTCTCATTATACCAAACTTAATTATTATACTACCACCTATAGCTAGTCCTAAAAGTGTCGCTCCAAACCCATAAATTTTAGCAACTGATGCTATTTGAGTTTTTGAAAACCCTATCTCTAACATAAACGGTTGAGATAAAACTCCTAATAGAGCATCTCCCCATTTGAATAAAGCAATAAATAAGAGAACTAAAATCCAATTGTGTCTATTTTTAAAATCTGCAAAAGGTTTAAGAGCTGCATCTAAAAACCATTGTCTAAAAGTAACAAATTTTTTAGAAATTTTAAAATTTGGTTCATCAAATTTTATTAAAAAAATTGATAATAACCCCACAGGAACAATGAATGCTAAAAACAAATAAGCCATTTTCCAAGAGTATATATCAGCTAAAATTAAAGTTCCTGCCCCAGCAATAAGTAAGGCCACTCTATATCCTGTAACATACATAGCTGCTCCTATTCCCAATTCTTCTTTATTGTGAATTTCAATTCTCCAGGCATCAACTGCTATGTCATGTGTCGCAGACACAAATGCCAGCATAAATGCTAATATAGCCATGTGGATTGTTTGTTGTTTAATATCCAGCAATGCCATCATAAAAATAATAACAATTAAAAATATCTGACATAAAACTATCCACGATTTTCTTTGACCTAAAAGATTTGATAAATAGACTATTCTCAAATTATCAATTAGTGGTGCCCAAATAAATTTAAAAGCATATGGCATACCTACTAGAGCAAATAGAGCTATTGTTGTTCTATCTATTCCCACGTCTGCAAGCCAAACTCCTAGGGTTGAAGATGTTAACAACAAGGGAAGCCCTGAAACTAACCCTATAGGGAAAAAAATATATATTTTAGGTCTTAACCATAGTTTTAACAATTTCAAATTCTCTTATTTGTATTATTGAAAATAAAATTATTTTTTTCTAAGATTTTCTTTAAATTTTTTCTCGGTCTTGCTCCGTAATCTTTTATCACTTCGGACGCACAAATGTTCCCTGCTTTCATACAGTCAATTATGCCTAATTTGTTTAGGTACATTGTCAAAAACCCTGCAGCAAATAGATCTCCTGCTCCAGTAGTATCAACTACTTTAGTTTTTATAGCTTTCATATCATACCTATTATTTTTATTATAAGCGCTCACTCCGGATGCACCCCTTGTAACTACCAAAGTTTCTACAGCAACATTTGCTTGTTTAAAAGCAACATTCAAACTCTCGGCTTTAAACAAAGATCTTATTTCTAACTCATTCGCAAATAAAACATCCACGTTTTTATATATAAATTTCAAAAAACTCTCTCGGTGTCTATCAACACAAAATGGATCTGAAAGGCTAAGTGATATTTTTCTATTGTGTTTTTTAGCTAAAAAAGCTGCTTTTTCAAAAGCTCCTTTTGCTTCTGGTAAATCAAATAAGTATCCCTCCAAATAAATTATTTCAGATAATTTTATCACATTTTCTTTTATATCCCCTGCTTTTAGTTGAGTAGAAACACCTAGATGAGTGCACATAGTCCTCTCACCTTCAGGTGTCACTAAAACTATACAGCTTGCAGTAGAGTCTCCATCTCTTTCTTCATCATTATGCACATGAATATTTAAAATATCCATTTGCCTAAGAAATAATTTACCTAATTTATCTCTTTTTCTTTTTCCTATAAACGCGCAGTTTTTACCTAATTTTGCCATTCCTGATATTGTGTTAGCTACAGATCCACCAGCTTGAAATTTTTTATTTTTTATTTTTTCTTGTATTATTTTAGATGTGTTTAAGTCTACAAGAGTCATTGCTCCATGCTTTAGTTGAAATTTATTAATAAAAGAAATATCAACCTCTGATATAATATCTACCACAGCATTTCCAATTCCTAGAATACCATATTTAAAATCACTCAAAATTATCTCCAGATTAATAACTCTTTATATAATAATATAATTAAGTATAAAACTTAGTATATGTAATGTTAAATAATATAATTGAGAGGTAGAATGTCTATAAAAATAGATAATAATAAATTATGGAAACTATCAGCAAAAGAAGTAATTAAATTATTAGATGCAAATGAAGTATCTAAAATTGAAGTTATTGATTCAGCCCTAGATAGAATCAAAGATATTAACCCTAAAATAAATGCTGTTCCTATTATTTGTTCAGAAAGAGCATATGATAAAGCTACAAATTTTTCAGCTAAAGAAAATAATATACTTAAGGGATTACCTATATTGATTAAGGATCTTAATGATGTAAAAGGTGTAAGAACTACACACTGTACAGAAATTTATAAAGAAAAAATTGCTAATAATTCAGATATACTTGTACAAAATATAGAAAAAAATGGAGGTATAGTTTTAGGCAAAACCAACACTCCGGAATTTGGAGCAGGATCTAATACTTTTAATAATTTATTTGGAACAACAAAAAACCCTTGGAATACAGATCTAACACCAGGTGGAAGCTCTGGAGGTTCAGCTGCAGCACTAGCTACTGGAATGGCCTGGCTAGCAACAGGGTCAGATT
>CAYRXL010000023.1:15488-17239 GCA_964428295.1 uncultured Alphaproteobacteria bacterium | reverse complement strand
ATACATATCTCTAGAAAATACGTTCTAATTCTTTTAACGAATCTCTAATTAAGTTTTTATGATCCTTGTTAGAAAGTTTTTTTTTAATTACAGATTCAGCAGAAGTTATTGCTAATTCTATCATTCTATCCTTAATTTCTGTACTAGCTTGACTTTCTGCTCTTTTAATCTTTTTTAACAATATGTTTTCATATCTTTCTATAGAATTTCTTATTTTTTGATCGTTTTTTCTAATGTAATCTTTGGCTTCTAGTGATGACTTATTTATTAGTTCTTGAGTTGAACTTTCTAAATCTTCAAGTTTCTTTTTATGTTTAGCTAATAAATCCCTAGCTTCTACGTGAAGATTGTGAGCTTCATCCACTTCCTTTTTAATTTGAGATATTTTATTATCCAAAACTTTTGTTATCATATTCCACAAAATTTTTCCAAATATAATAAAAAAAAGGACAAATGCTATAGCTACCCAAGTTTCTGGATTGTGTAAATCAAATTTCATTAATTCTCCTTACCAAATGTTGAATCGTTAGATTCTTTATTTAAAAAAGGATCTATTTTTACACCAAGTGTCTTGGAAACTAATTTATTTGATAAACTTAAAACTTCTTTGTTAATATTATCTAAAACTTTTGTTTTTGATTTTATTATTCTTTGTTCTGCTTCTTGGAATCTTTTATTAATGTTTTTATTAACTTCAGATATTTTATTATTGTAATCTATTTCTGCTTTTCTTAATGCCGACTTTATTATGTCGTTCCTTTTGTCATGTCTATCTTTTAGTGTGTTTTGATATTCTTCTATAATTTTTTCAGTTTCTTCTTTGTATGTTTGTGCACTATCAATATCATGCTTGATTTTATCTCTTCTGCTCGAAAGAGATTGGTTAATTTTAGGCAGTATAACTTTACTCATTATATAGTAGAAGAGTACAAAGCAAATTAACAACCAAAATATTTGTGATGAAAAAGTTTCAATATCAAACTGTGGCATGCCATCTTTTGACATCCCAAATGATGAGTATAATAATACTATAGATGTTATAGCAAATATATAACTCTTCATTCTTATTAAAAATCAAAAAATATTAAAAATGCAATCAGCAAGGCGAATAACGCTATGGCTTCTGTTAAGGCGAATCCCAATAGAACATTACCAAAAACCTTTGGTGCTGCTGAAGGGTTCCTTAAAGCTCCTGATATGTAACTTGCGAAGATGTTCCCTATGCCTAATCCGGCTCCAGCCAAAGCTATTGTGGCTAATCCCGCTCCTATTAATTTTGCTGCTTCAACTTCCATTTTATTTCCTTTCCTAGTTTTTATTAATTTATAAACGTTTAGTGTTCTAAATTCAATGCATCGTTTAAATATAAACAGCATAGAATAGTAAAAACATATGCTTGCAATACTGCTATCATGATTTCAAATCCTGTTAATATAATAACTAGAAGTAAAGGAGCCCAACCGGCCAGTATGCCTAGTGTAACTATAAAGGTAGCAAAAACTTTTAGCATAGTATGGCCTGCCATCATATTTGCAAATAGTCTTAAACTAAGACTTATAGGTCTGACAAAGTATGAAATGATTTCAATAGGTATAAGTATGGGTAAAAGAGCTAATGGTACTCCTGATGGTATAAAAAAAGTAAAAAATCTCATGCGATGTTTTAGTATGCCTATAAAAGTAACTGCAGTAAATATGAAAAAGGCTAATGCATAAGAAATCACTATGGTTGGAATGACTCGAACCATGAAT
>CAYRXL010000023.1:5762-15478 GCA_964428295.1 uncultured Alphaproteobacteria bacterium | reverse complement strand
GTGACTATAATATGGCTTGTAAATGTAAAATTATAAGGTACCATTCCCAATACATTTCCTAATAATATGAAAATAAAAAGTGTAAATATAAATGGAAAGTACGGTTTTCCTCTGTTTCCTACATTGTCTCTTACCATGTTAGCAATAAATTCGTAAGTCATTTCAGCTATCACTTGAAATTTTCCAGGGATTACGTTTGTTTTTCTAGTGCTAAAACTAAAAATTAGTGTTCCCAAAACTATAGTTATAAACATTGAGAGAGATGAATTTGTAAAAGATATATCTATTCCAGACAATTCTATAGGTATTATTTGTTGGATTTCAAATTGATGCAATGGCCCGTGGTCTTCTTTCAATTTTGTCTCCAGTTTTTAGTATAATATTTTGTGTTCATAAATTTTAAATACTTGTTTAGTGTTTTACTTAAAATAACCATAGCGTTTAATAGTTTTATATGCGTTTAAAAATCCTGCTAATGTACCCAAAACAAAGAATAAAATAATCATAACAGGTGAAGTATTTAACCAACTATCAAGAAAATAACCTGTAATAGTTCCTAATGCAATACCAGAAATTAATTCAATACTAATATTAATTGCCTGACTGTATTGAATATTAGTCTTGTTGCGATTATCAAATTCGTGATTCCTTATATCTTTCTTTTTTTTAGTTTTATTTATTTTTTCAGATAATTTTTTTAGATCTGACATTTTTCTATATTATTTATAATAGTAGAATATAAATTCTCATGCATATATTTTCTCAGCAGTTTCTAAGTTAACTGAAACTAATTTTGATATGCCAGGCTCTGCCATAGTTATTCCGTATAAGGTATTCATATGACCCATAGTTATCCTATTATGTGTTATTACCAGAAATTTTGTTTTAGTATTTTGTGTTATCTTTGTTATTAAATTGCAAAATCTAATTACGTTGCTTTCATCTAATGGAGCGTCTACTTCATCTAATACACATATAGGTAGATTTTTATTAACAAATATTGAAAAAATTAAGGCTAGTGCAGTTAATGCCTTTTCTCCTCCTGAGAGAAGAGAAAGTTTTTGTAACTTTTTTCCAGGTGGTGATGCCATAAGCTCTAGCCCAGCCTCAAGTGGGTCACTAGAATCTATTAATTCGAGGTAAGCTCTTCCACCTCCAAATAATTTTTTAAATAGGTCAGAAAAATTATTATTTATTTCATTAAATGTATTTTTTATTCTTATTCTTGCTTCAGTGTTTAGTTCAGATATAGCTTTCCTCAATTGAATTATTGCATTGTTTAAGTCTTCTTTTTCTGCAATAATTTCAGTCATTTTAATATTAATTTCTTCAACTTCTGCATCTGCTTGTAAGTTTACCTCTCCAATTGATTCTCTTTCTCTATATAATCGTGAAAGATTGTTTTCTATTTTTTCAATTGAAGGAATTGGTTCGTTTTCCTTAATTCCTGTTTTTGTTCTTAGTTCTTCGGTATTTATACTTAGCTGTTCCTTAATTCTTTTTATCTCTAAATCAATGACAGTATTTGCTTGATTTAAAAAAGACTCTTTTCTTATTTTCTCTTCTCTATCTTTTACTAATTCATTAGTGTTTTTATCTAACTCGGCTTTTATATCATTTAAAATTCGTAGCTGTTCTGAATATTTAATTTTTAATTTATTATCTTCAGCTTTAGCTTTAAAAAGCTTATCTTTATAAATCTTAATATTTCTTTTTAATTCCTGTGGTTTTGTTTGTAAAATACTTAAATCATCAATTGTTAGTTTCTTCTTTTTTATTAAACTCGTTGTATTCTTTTTGCTGAGATCTTCTTGATTGCCCCATTTGTCTAATTCGCTTTTTATATTAGATATGCGACTTGTTTTGGTTTCTACTATTTGTTTTATTTTTGCATGTTCTACTATACTATCTTCTAAAATTCTTTCTTTATTTTCTTTTATATTTTTAAGGGCAGAGAGTGTTTTTTCAATATTGAGATGATTTTTTTTATGAGCATTACTTGAAGTATATATTTTTAGTTTATTTTGTAATAAATCTTTCTGTTTAAGAAGGTTATCTATTTCGTGATTTGCACTCTTAAGATCATCTTTCATCTTATTTTCTTTTTGAACTTCTTTGTTATAAATCTCATTTAAATTTTGATAATTTAGTCTATCTGTTTCTAAAGAGCTTAGCGCTTTTTTTAACAATAAATGCTTATGTTTTGTGGAAACTTGAATTTCTATTAACGTTTTACTTATACGGTTGATATTCTTTTGTTCAATACTAAGAATTTTGTTTTCATCTGAAATTTCTTTTTCTAATTCTAATTTTTTAAGCTTTTTGTTAAACCTTCTAAATGCTACTCCTTCATATTTTGAAGAGATATGAAGCCCATCCCATCTCCATATTGAGCCAGATTTGCTAATTAATATTTGTCCAACTTTTAGTTTATTTATTATTCCATGTCTTTGTTTTTTTAGATCTGAATCAATTATTCCTACTTGCGATAAAAAATTATTTAGAAGCTTTGGTCCTTGTACATAATCTAATAAACTATTAATACCTTTAGGCAGATTAGGGAGATTTATCTCTTGATTTTCAAACCAAATTATAGAATTTGTCTTGTCTGTATTTGCGTCTATGGCTTCTCCTAATGCCATATAAAATGATAGCTCATAACCTTTTTTAATTTTAACTAATTTTTCCACAGTAGGTTTTTTGCTGGTATTATAATATATATCTAGAGCTTTAATTTCTGATTCTAGTCTTGATATATTTGATAATAAAATAGTTATCTTATCGTTTGTCGTTTTATAACTCTTTTGATTATCAATTAAGCTTTTTGTATTTTTTTCAAGATCCAAGTTTGTTTTATTTACTAATTGTTTTGAGTTCTGAAGGGATTTTGATAGTTTTTTAATTTTTTCTTTGATTCTAGTTAGGTATGTATTTGTTTTTGTTTCAATAGTTAGTCTTTGTTTTTGTCTATATTTGTCCTTTATTCTATGTTGAAGATTTGATATGTCATCATCTATCTTTTTAACATTGTATTTTTCATCTTCTTCTCTAGATTTATATTGATTATAAATTTGTTTCTTTTCATCTAAGTTTACACTTGCAGAATGAAAATCTTTTCTAGCCTTTTCAAGTGTAGCTCTTGACTTGTTTAATTCATTTGTTATTTGACTATCATTTTTTAGTAGTCCTAGGCTTTCATCTTTTAGTTGTTTTAATTGTGATTTGCATTGAGTTTCTATAGTCTGTTCAGTATTTATGTTAGTTTGAATCTGGTCTAATATTTCACTCTTTGATATAATTTCTCTTTTTGCATTGCTTAAATTTAAGTTGACTTTATCAATTTCAAGAGAGAGTTTAGAGACAAGTTTTTCGGTGGTTGATTTTTGTTCTTGTGTTATAGTCAGTTCTTTTGATGCATCTTTGAATCTTAAGTTTATTTCATTATTGGTTTTTGATCCCTTTTCAACTATTAAATCTATATCGGAAAGTTCTGTTTTAGCTTTTTTGTAATTATTTTTTGCTTTTTCCCATCTATATAATGCCATAGTAGCTTCAGCTTTTTGGATTCTTTGAGCAAGTGTTTTATACCTTGCTGCCTGGTTAGCTTGTTTTTTTAGATGTAGCAATCTGGAATTATACTCATTAATAATATCATCCATTCTCAAAATATTATTTTGAGTTGCATTTAGTTTTACTTCTGATTCGTGCCGTCTAACGTGTATACCTGATACCCCTGCTGCATCTTCTAGTAATTTTCTTCTATCGTTAGCCTTTAAATTAACAATATTTCCTATTTGACCTTGGTCTATAATAGATGAAGATCTTGAGCCAGATGATATATCAGCTAATAAAATTTGTACGTCCTTTGCTCTTACTTCTTTTCCATTGATTCTATACTTTGAACCAGAATCTCTAGTAATCTCCCTTTGTATCTCTATGTGATTAAGATTTTTGTATTTTTCTAAAGTAATGTTTCCATCATTTTCTAGATTAATAGAAACTTGTGCTATATTTCTTGATGACCTGCCAGAAGTTCCATTGAATATAATATCATCCATACCAGATGCTCTAAGAGATTTAGCAGCGGTTTCCCCCATTGCCCATTTGATAGCTTCTATAATATTTGATTTTCCAGTTCCATTAGGCCCTATTATACCATTCAACCCTTCATTAATATTTATCGTTGTTTGATCAGGAAAGGACTTAAAGCCAATCATTTTAATGCTAGTTAAATACAAGCAATACTCCTAATTATTCAATTTATAGTTATTATTTTATAATATGCTACTATATATAGTTGCTGTAAATATAAAATTTAATTTAAAAGCTCTCTAAGTAGTTCTATTGTAAGTGGAGTTTCTATTTTTTCTCCATTTAAGAAAAAGGTAGGAGTTGAATCAACTCCTATTTTCTGCCCTTCTAATCTTATTGCTAGTATTGCATCCCAACGTGCTATATTTTTATCATTCTTATCCTAGCATTCTTCTATTTTTTTACTACTAATACCGTATTCTTTAAGGATACTATCTATAGCTTTAGCTGTGTTTTGATCAGTGACCCATTTCTTCTGGTTTCTAAATATTGAATCAACAATAGGAAAATACCTTTCTTCTGTTTGGCATTGGGCAATCATAGATCCTATCATAGCTGGTCGATCTAGAGGAAAATCTCGAAATATAAACTTAAGTTTCCCTGTATCTATAAAGCTACTTTTTATTTTTTCAAATTCTTGTAAATGAAAATTTGCACAGTGAACACATGATAATGAGGCATATTCTATTAGTACATTTTTGGCATTTTTATTGCCTAAGTATCTTTCTGGAAAGTTAAAATCATTTTTATTCTGTCCATATGAAAAATTTATTGAAATAATCAATAATAAAATAATAAAAGTTATCTCATTTAAATGTTTTAAAAATTTTTTTTTCATAATAAATTACTTTATGTTTTGTTATTTTCTGTTCGTGAAATAGATTCACCAAGATTTTCTAGAGCATTTCTGAGATCGTTTTCATGAACCAAATTTTTTGAGATATTAAGGCTCTTACTTTCTATTTTTTTTCTATCTGATTCTTTGCATATTATTTTACTAGTGTCTATATTATTACTAGTTTGTTTAATTACAATCTTTTTAACGGGATTATATCCATAAAATGTTCTAATGCTGTTCATGATTTCTGGCATTCTGTATTCAAAATCAAGAGCATGGCAGGACTGAACAAGCACTACTAATTTCTTATTATTCGTCAGTTTTTCAGGTTTAGAATAATCTGAAATGCTTGCACCTACTATAGCCTCCCAATCTCGAAAGAATAGGTTTTCTTTAAAATTTCTATTTTTAAATACATTTTTTGTTATAGATTTTACTGGTTTCTCGATTGGTTGGAGGCCAGATGCTTTTTTCTTATTCATGATTTACATAGCTCTTTAATAAAAAATTTACTATTTATCATTATATATTACTAATAGATAAACTAAAATAAAATAATGCCTATATATAAGCTTAAAATAAATAAATCAGTAATAGATTACTATGTAAAATATGGAAGAAAATTACCTTGGAGGATGCCATTAGGAAAATTGCAAGATCCTTATCTTACTTTAGTATCAGATGTAATGTTACAACAAACACGACTATCAAAAGTAACAAGCTATTATTTTAGGTTTATAAATAAATGGAAAAATATAGATTTATTAGCAAATGCTGATGTTAATGAAATTTTAGCTCTTTGGTCAGGTTTAGGTTATTATAAAAGAGCGTTAAATTTACATAAAAGTTCTAAAATAATACAAAAAGAATACAATAGTAGAATTCCTTCAAATATAGAAGATTTACTTAGACTTCCAGGAATAGGAGAATATACAGCAGCAGCAATTTGCACTATCTCATTTGGAAAGTACGCAATAGTAATTGATGGTAATATTTCTAGAGTTGTTTCACGACTGTTTGCCCTTAATGCAGATTTGGAAACAGAAAAAGTTAAGTTAGTTAGAGAGAGCGCCGAAAAAATTTTTCCTAAAACAAATGCTGGAGCTTTTGCACAATCTTTAATGGATATAGGTTCTTTGATATGTCTTCCAATTAATCCCAGATGTTATTCTTGTCCTATAAATAACTTTTGTAAAGCACACCAATCTTTTCATATCAACCAAATAACTACTAGAAAAAAAACTATAATTAAGAAAAAAAAATACAATGTTGTTTTTTATGTTTTGAATAACAAAGGGCAAATTTTGTTTAGAAAAAGGCCCATGGAAGGTCTGTTAGGAGGAATGCTAGAGTTACCAGGAACGGAATGGGAAAATAAGTGGCCAGCTAAAGATAAGATTGTTAGACATGAGCCATTTAATGCTAAATGGAAAAATACAAAATCAGTGCTGTTACACAAGTTTTCTCATTTTGACCTCTATACAAAGATAAAATATTTAGAATTAAAAAATAATCATCATTTTAAAGGTTTATGGATAAAAAAGAGTGAGTTGCATAAAAAAGAACTTTCAGTATTAACTAAAAAATTAATTCTAACTAAAATTGAGTGAAATTAACTATTTGAAAATTGTTTTCTATGATGATCAATGGAAAGAAGTTTATGTCTTTTTTCTGTATGCCAATATGTCCATCCATTGCAAGATTCTGTATTTTGGATTATTGCACTAACAACATGAATAGAACCCACTATTTTTTTAAATTTTATTCTTCCGTCAGCTAAAACAGTAGCTTTTATACTTTTTTTGGAATCATATAATTTTGATCCAGGTTTTATTATTCCATTTTCTACTAATTTTCCAAAAGGTACTCTGGTAGTCTGATTATTTAAAGATAGTGCAATGTTAATAGTATTTGTATTTCTAATCTTGTTGATCCTTTCTTTTGCTGCTATCAAATATTTGGGATCTTTTTCAATGCCTATAAATCGCCTTTTTAGTTTTTTAGCGACTACCCCTGTTGTTCCTGTGCCAAAGAATGGATCTAAAATTACGTCGTTTATGTCAGAGGATGCCATTATGATTCTATATAGTAATGCTTCAGGTTTTTGGGTGGGATGAAGCTTTATATTGTCTTGTGTTTTAATTCTTTCTTTGCCTCCACAAACATTGATCAACCAGTCTGATCTCATTTGCAGTTCGTCGTTTAAAGATTTCATTGATTGATAATTAAACTTATACTTGGAATCCTTATTTACACTAGCCCAAATAATATTTTCGTGTGCATTGGTAAATCTTGTTCCTCTAAAATTTGGCATGGGATTTGTTTTTCTCCATATTATATCATTTAATATCCAGAAATTTAAATTTTGGAGAATGAATCCAATTCTATAAATATTATGGTAGGTTCCTATGGTCCATAAGGTTCCATTGGGTTTTAATATTCTTTTTACTTGACTCAACCAGTGAGAAGTAAAATTGTCATATTCTTTTAGACTGTTAAACTTATCCCATTTTTCAGAAACACCATTTACTATTGATGAATCTGGTCTGGTTAATTTATTCGTGATCTGCAAATTATATGGTGGATCTGCAAATACCATATCAATGCTTTTATCATCTAATTTTTCCATTTCTTTAAGGCTGTCACCCAAAATATATGATGCTCTTGGTATGTTTTTATTGATTGTCTGTTTATAATTATTTTTCTTCATCATTAATAAAAAAGTTTAACTGTTTATAAATTCTTTTCTAATATTTGTAATGGGCTTAAAAGATTTTCTATGTTCTGTAGTAATCCCTAGTTTCTCGATTGATTTTCTATGCCCATAAGTACCATAACCAAAGTTTTTTGACCAGCCATAACCTGGATAAATTTTATCGAGGTTAGTCATTATAGAATCTCTTTTAACTTTTGCAATTATAGATGCAGCTGCAATGGATAAGCTTTTTTTATCTCCTTTTATAATTGTTTTGCTAGGAATGTTTAACTTTGGTTGTAGATTTCCATCTATTAAGGCCAAGTCAGGTTTTGTTCTAAGTTTGTTAATACTAATCTTTATACCCATTTTTAAAGCATTTACTATTCCTACATTATCTATTCTATTACTACTTATAATAGCTATAGCTACGTCTGCTTTCTGAATTATTTTCATATATAAAAAATCTCGTTTATTTTTACTCAATACTTTTGAATCATTAATATTTTCAGGTATATCTTCATAGTTATGAAAAATTATAGTTGCGACAACCAAGGGACCTGCCCAAGGTCCACGTCCAGCTTCATCAGTCCCACAAACTTTGCAGTCTGGAAACTTATTTTCATAGTTTAAATTAGGCGTGATTATATTTATCATTAAGCTATTTAGATTCTTTGTACCATGTTAAAAATAATAAGCTTAGTAATATTAGTAATGTTAAATACCAGTTAAGAAAACTGTATTTATTTATATTTTCAGCGATAGTATTTTTATTGGATACCACACCTATCCAGTTCTTACCTGATTTAGGTTGCTCTTTTTTTACACTTATAACTTTAGGTAAACCATCATTGATCCAAAACATTCCGCCACCGGTTAAATTTGTAATAGGTTCTAGTAAAGATTTTGTTGAACGTACATCGCTTGTTTCTAGTTCATCTAGGTGACCCACAATAATCGATTTTTTTATGTCATCTATACTTATATCGTATTTACCAGGAAGGTTAGCAGTAAACGACCCTGTTAGTCTCCCATTTTTATTATCTTTCATTTTAATCAATTCTATTTTGTTGTCAGGTAATATGATTTTTGCTTCGTTATCACCTTCAGCTAGACTGTTTTTAAAAATTTCAATTTTATTAAGACTAATTTTAGTTTGAATAGCATCCTCTTCTAACTCAGGCTCTCTTAACAGCCAGTGAATTATTTTTCTAAATAAGCCAGCATGGGGCCCTTGATCTTTATTTGACTTTAACCAGATCCAAGAATGATCAGATAAGATTTGAGCTACCCTCCCTGAACCAATTTTGTTTAATATTAGTATTGGTTTAGATTCTTTAGTTTCAAGTAATGTCTCTCCATTAATTTGAATAGTTTCAATATATCTGTACCATTTACCCCACTCTTTTTCATATTCGTTTTTTAAGTTAGACGTGACGGGATGCCTTTCCCCTTTTTTTGTCAGTTTAGGTATAAAAGAAGTGTTAATAATATTACCGGTTGGGATAGTAGGTAAGATTGTTTTTAAAGGCGAGTTTGATAAACTATATTGTGATGCGTAACTTGGTCCAGTTGCATCTAAAACGGCTCCACCATTATACACGTATTCTACTATATTATTTAAATACTGTGGTGGAAGTATTCCTCTTAGGCTGTACTGATCAAATATAATTAAATCAAATTCTTCTATATTTGCAGCAAAAAGTTCTCTTGTTGGAAAAGGTATAAGAGAAAGTTCCCTTACCGGAGTTAAATCTCTTTTGTTTGGTGGTCTTAATATAGTAAAGTGTATTAGCTCGATGGCTGGATCAGCATTTAAAAGATTTCTCCAAGATCTCAAAGCCATATTTGGTTCTCCCGATATCAACATTACTCTAAGTCTATCGTATACTCCATTTAGAGTAATTATTTTGGAATTGTTTTCTATCAATAGTTCATTTGGTCCTTCCTCTACTTTAATTTCTAATGTTATTTCTCCTGCATTTTTTATAGGTAATTTTAAAGATACTTCCTTATTAGTTGATATTTTTTTTGAAAACTTTTGTTTTTTATCAAGATTAATATCGACTTGTGCTTCTCCTTTAAATTCTA
>CAYRXL010000023.1:3872-5752 GCA_964428295.1 uncultured Alphaproteobacteria bacterium | reverse complement strand
ATGCTTGTATTTACTCCGCTGTGCAAGCCCACGCCTTTAAATTCTATGTCTTCTATTAAAAGATTAATAGCTACTTCTTCTCCCACTATACCGTATTTTGGAACATTATTTATCACAATTCGCCTATCAAGTTCATTATATTTTCCTGTTAGGAGTACATGAATTGGTACATTAATATTATTTTTACTAAAACTTTTCGTATCGTGTACTTGCCCATCTGTAATAATTATTATAGCGGATAGTCGTTCTGGCGGAATACTAGCTATTTCTTTGTTTACTGCATAAAAAATATTTGTACCTTTATTGTCACCACTATTTAATATATTGTTTTTGACTTCTTTTTAATTCTTAGGCCTAGGTGAAGAGGGCAAAGCTGTAGCAATGTTTTTGACTTCTATAGTTCTTATTTCTAAGTTATGTAAATCGGTTAATAATAACTTCATTTGTTTAGTGGTTTCAGATCCTTGTATTGTTTTCTTTAATTTTAATTGACTTTGGGACAGGTCATTGATTACGAGAACAATGTCTTTTACTTGTTTAATATTTTTTTTCATTACTATTGGATTTAATACTAAAATAATAAGGAGAGATAAAATTATATTTCTATAAATTATACCTGTGAATTTAAAATAAAGACTAAAAAGAAATATTACAATAGATACGATACATATTATAATTATAATTATATTTGGCAATAGTGGTTCAACAAATATGCCGTTGTAATTCATTTAGTTTCCTCTTCTGAACTGACTAAGCCAAGTCTTTGTAGTATAGATTTTGCGTGGATTTGATCTGATTTGTAATTTCCTGTCATTGCATACATAACTAGATTTATTCCAAATCTAAATGAGTATTCTCTCTGTGTTTCACCACCTGGTACTACAGGAAACAAGGGATCGTCATTTTGGTTTAAAGCCCATGCTGATGACCAATCATTACTTCCAATTATAACAGATGAAACACCATCCTTGTTATCTATTGAAGTATTTTCAATCCATATATTGTTACCTATCCATTTTCCAGGAAATGATTTCAATAGATAAAAACTTTTGCTAAGAGTGTGTCCTTGAGGTATGGGGACTAAAGGAGGTAGATCTAAATATTTTAGTATATATCTTAAATTTTTGTGCCTTAAATTTTGCTTTATATTAAATTCTGTGATCTTTGTGTTGTCTCTAGTATCAAATAAAATCATTCCTCCTCTCTTGAGATAAAGTTTGATTTTTGAGATAGAATCATCTGTTAAATTTGCTTCTTTATCTGTTATAGGCCAGTATATAAATGGGAAAATGTAGATTTCATCTTTATTTATGTCTATTTCAACGGATTCCTTGGGTTCTATAGAAGTTCTAGTAGTAAGCTTTCTTGCGAGAGCGTTAAGTGCTAAACTAGAAATCCTATTAGTTTCCTTATCTGATGTTGAAACATATGCTAGATGAGTTCCGTAAATGGTGTTATTCTCTGTTGTCTGCCCATCTATACTAATTAATGTATAGATTAAGATGAAAGGTAAAATATTGAAAATTTTAAAATGATTAGTCCTAAGAAACCTTGGTATGTTACCTGCCCTCAATATAAAAGATATTATCATATCAATAAAAAACATTGTGAACAAAACTATTAATAAAATTGGTTCTAAATTAATAATGGTTCTTCTGTAGTCGTTTTGAACGGTAACGTTTTCAAAGGTTTTATTATTATTAAATACAGACAACTTAATTTTACCTGATAAATTATATGCTAAATTGTCATTTGTATTTCCATATATGCCTGGTGGAGTTCTAGAGTTGGGGAACTTTATATCAATATCGTTTCTCGAAATAGTCATTATGCCATCATATGGTTTTTGTAAAATCCCAAATCCATCCATGGCATGCTTT
>CAYRXL010000023.1:1187-3862 GCA_964428295.1 uncultured Alphaproteobacteria bacterium | reverse complement strand
ACCTGAAGATTTAGTAGCTAATAAAGTTAATCTTCGTAACATTTCTACAAACAATCCTGACATTGGTAGATTTGACCAGTCGTTATTTGCGGTGATGTGAAATAGTACTATCCATCCTTTATTTAGTTTAGTTCCAGTAACTATAGGGGTTCCATCTGTTAATCTTGCCCAAGTAGCTAGTTCAAGTTCTGTTGAAGGGGTTCCAATTACTTGTTTTTTTACTTTTACATCTTTAGGTATACCTAAACCTGAAAATATACTGCTCTTTTTGAATTCACTAATAGTTAGAGGATCTTTCCAGCTTAAGGTTCCGCCTAAATATCTGGAACTATCTATCCTTAATTTGATAGGAACAAGATCAGTATTACTATTAGCTAGTCTTGGTCCAGCAAATCTGATTAACACACCACCTTCGTCTATCCATTTGATTAATTTATTTTTAATTCTTTCTTCTAGGAGTCCTGTATCAGACATAATAATTATAGAGTTATCTTTAGAGATGTTATTTTCTAAATTGTTTAAATCAACTCTATGATAGGGTTTGAGTGCTCTTTCAATGTAATATATAGGCGACAGTAGTGGTTTTGAATTAAAATCATCGTTTTCTTGGACAATACCTATTTTTTTTTGTTTCCAGTTATCGTCAAGCAAATAGACTGCTGCTGCATGATTTTCGTTTGCTAATTCAATTCTTGATGTGTCTGAAAGTATTTCTATTGGAATATCGAATGTGGTATTGGTTACATAAGAATCATCCTTAAAGAGCACTTCTTTTTCAAAAAGGATTCTATTATTTAAATTTAAACCTTTAATTTTTGCTGTTTCGTTTTTGAAACCATTTTTATATCTTTTTATAGAAACTGAGAGTTGATTGTTTTTGATTGTCGGAATTTCTAAAGTTTTTATATTATCAAACTCAGGTTTTATAATTTTTACACTTTTGAATTTTTCTTTTGTAAGATTTAAAAAATATTGATCTTGAGAATTTTTATACTGATCAACAGAATTCCATATCCAGAATAAAATGCTTTCTTTGTTTATTTTAGATTCGTTTATTATATCAATAGTCTTTTTTCTATCAATTCTCCAAGGTTTTGGTTTCAAATTTTTAATAAAATTCTTAGCTTCTTGGTAGGAAAAAAGTGTTACCTTTGTTGCGTTGTTTGTACCAGGTGCAGTAGGAATAATATAAATATTTTTATTAGTTTTTTTTGCGTTATCTATTATGTTATTTGCTATATTTATATATTTATTCCAGTGAGAAGCAGAAGCCCAGTTATTGTCAATTATGATCAGTACATCTCCAGAACTATTAGGTGAATTTGAAGATTTAATATACGGTTTGGATAAAGCTAAAATTAAAATAACTATTATCAAAACTCTAAACATGACTAACCATAAAGGTGTTTTACTAGAAGTTGTTTCTTGAGTAGATAAGTTTTTGATTAAAAATAAAGTTGAAAATTTTATATTTTTCGGAGACGGAGGAAACATTTTTAATACATACCAAACAATTGGTAAGCTAAGAAAACCTAATAATGCATATGGAAAAGTAAATCCCAAAAAATTAAAAATGTTTAACAATTTTATTCCTATGCTTAGAAACATCTTTATATAATCTTAAAATCAAATCTTCAGGTTTTTCTTTAGTAATATGGGTAAAGAATGAACATCTGTTTCTATAAGTTAAATTTTGAATTAATGATTTATGTAAACGGAGTTTATTTCTATAATCTTTAGCAGTTGCTTCCACTTTTCCTATGGTAAAACTTTCTAAATTTTCCATGCTTTGAAACATTACTTTTCCTTTGAATGGTAGACTTTCCTCTGTTGGATCAAGTACTTGAATTAAATATCCTACTACTTCTTTTTTATTTAAATTTCTTATTAGTTTTTTTATATTTTTAATGTCATAAAAAAAATCACTAAATATTATTAGTAAAGTTTTATTTTTTATATAATCTAAATTTGGATAGCAGAGAGAATTTTTTGAGCTAGTAAGTTCTTCTGCAATATTTTTTATATTTGATTTGCTACTAGTATTATTTTTATCATTGTTTGATACAAGAACTTTTTCTCCGCTTTTTATTAAAAGTACTGCCATAGATAATGCTAGTAATTGTGACCTGAATAATTTACTGTCGTTTTGATTTTCACTTTTATATTCCATTGACGCAGATCTATCACAAAATAAGGTTATTGTTTGGGCTATTTCTTTTTCTTCTTCTTTTATTAAAGTTCGTTCAGAAGCAGCTGTTTTTCGCCAGTCAATTAAAGATACAGGATCCCCATATTCATAGTTTCTGAATTGCCAGAAATCCTCGCCCTGCCCTTGTTTTTTAGTCCCATGTAAGCCATAATACACTGTTGATGCTATCTTTTCAGCATTTATAACAAGCCTAGGAAGACCTAAAGCTAGCTTGTTAGAATTTTTTAGAAGGCTTGCTAACTTATTTTTAATCATAACGTTACTGAATTTACTACTTTTTCTATTATTTTTTCTTTACTGATTCCTTCTGCTTTAGCTGAAAAATTTAATTCTATTCTGTGCTTGAGTATAGGACTTGCAAGTTCTAAAACATCATTTATAGAGGGAGAAATTCTATTCTCTAGTAGTGCTTTTGATTTAGAAGCAAGCAAAAATTGGAAAACTGATACTAAGCAACGCATTATTA
>CAYRXL010000023.1:0-1177 GCA_964428295.1 uncultured Alphaproteobacteria bacterium | reverse complement strand
CTTACCCAATCGGGACTGTAATGGTCACTTTTGGAAGCAAGCAAAAGAGCTTGACTAGCTCTGGGACTTGGTCCCCATAATATATTTTCCTTAATTAATTCTATTTTTGTAGTTTCTGGTCTTGAATTTTTAATTATTTCTAAAATTATGTTTACTACAGACTCTCCGATTGGAAGGTTTCTAATATAACTCTGTATTTCTATAAATCTCTTACTATCTATTACTTGTTTAGCTTCTTTATCTTCATTTCCAGTAGTGACTAATAACATTTTTTTTTCAGATTCTAAATCTGGATAGGTTATGTTTATTTCCATTAAGAATCTATCTAGTTGGGCTTCAGGTAGAGGATAAGTTCCTTCCTGCTCAATAGGATTTTGAGTAGCTAAAACATGGAAGGGGGTAGGTAGTGTATGAGTTAAACCTGCTACTGTCACTTCTCTTTCTTGCATAGACTGTAGTAAAGCGGATTGTGTTCTGGGACTAGCTCTATTTATTTCATCGGCTAGTAGTAAATTACTAAATACTGGTCCTTTAATAAATCTAAAGGATTTTTCTTTACTGCTACTTTCATCCAAAATTTCTGTTCCTATAATGTCCGATGGCATGAGGTCTGGAGTAAATTGAATTCTATTTCTACTCAGACCTAAAACATGACCTAAGCAATTTGCTAATCTTGTTTTTGCCAGCCCTGGAAGACCTAATATTAGTGCATGACCTCCAGATAAAAGAGTTATCAAAACTAAATTAACTACTTTTTGCTGTCCAAATATTAGGTTGTTTATATTATTAGTTATTTCTTTTAGCTCATCGCTTATTAGAATTTATTACGAAAAAAACAATATGGTAAAATTATTAATATAATTTTATATAAATTAATTATAAAACTATCAAATAAAATCGTTAATAACTATAATTAGATAATGAATAGAAGCAAAAAAGAATATACAAAAAAAAGTTCTTTTTCAAGAATACTAAAAGATAAACCTAAATTTTATATTAATAAATTAGGAGAATGGAAATATAATAAATCAATAATAAATAGAAAGTCGCTTGTTAGATTATTTGCAAATATTTTAACTTATGATAAAGATAATTATTGGCTTATTACCCCATATGAAAGAGAACTTGTAGAAGTAGAGGATCTTCCCTTTTATATAGGTGTAGTAGAATTTAAAAA
>CAYRXL010000022.1:9119-17300 GCA_964428295.1 uncultured Alphaproteobacteria bacterium | reverse complement strand
AGAAAAGTTCTTAATTTCAGTGTTCAGGATATATTCTTCTTTGAAAAAGTCCTCGCCTAGTCTTGGATTTGATTCTCTAGCATGATATATGCCGACAACATCACCTCCTGCACAAAAGGCTTTATCTCCTTCTCCTTCGATTACTACTGCAGAAACATCAGAGCTATTCTTCCAAATAGAGATGTTAGTAGCCATAGCTCTTATCATATCAATATTTAACGCATTTAATACCTGAGGTCTAGATAATGTGACTTTTACTACAGAATTAGAAGTTTTAATATTTATACTATTTTCCATTTTATTCCTTAATATACTTTCTTGAAATTATCAATTTCATAATTTCATTAGTTCCTTCTAAAATTTGATGAACTCTACAGTCTCTGACCATCTTTTCTATACCATATTCTGATAGATAACCGTATCCACCATGTATCTGTAACGCTTCATTACAAATCTTAAAACATATATCAGTTGCAAACCTTTTTGCCATAGCTGATTTCACGTTGGCATCAGAGTGATTTTCATCTATTGAATTTGCTGCTACATGCACCATATTTCTTGCAGCATTAAATTCAGTTACCATATCTGCGATTTTAAATTGAATACTTTGAAATTCTTTTAAAAATTTTCCAAATTGTTTTCTTTCATTTACATAAGTGATTGATTTCTCAATACAAAAACGAGCTGCACCTAGCGAACATGAAGCTATATTAATTCGTCCCCCTTCTAGTCCTTTCATAGCTATTTTAAATCCTTCACCGTGATCTCCTACAATATTTTGAACTGGCACCAAACAATCATCAAAAGTCACATTAGCTGTAGGTTGATTTCTCCATCCCATTTTCTTTTCATTTTTTCCAAATTTTAAACCTATAGAATCCTTTTCTATTAGTAGACATGATATTGCATTAGAATTTTCACTATCTGTTTTAAGCATCGTTAAATATATATCTGATTCTCCTGCTCCAGAAATAAATGATTTTGCCCCGTTTACTCTATAATTTAAATTATCCTTTGATGATATAGCTTTAGTTTTTAGCGATATAGCATCTGAACCAGAATTAGGTTCAGTAAGACAATATGATATTATTTTATCCATAGTTAATAATGAATTTAAAAATTTGCTTTTAATATCTATACTTCCATACTTGCTTATCATCCATGTTGCCATATTGTGTATTGTCAAAAAAGCTGATGTTGAAGGACATGCCACAGAAAGCTCTTCAAAAATTATTGAAGCATCTAACCGAGAGAGCCCAGCCCCATGCATGCTTTCAGGTACATATATACCAGCAAACCCTAGCTTTGCAGCTAATTTTAAAGCTTCTCTTGGAAATATATTTTTGTTATCCCACTCGTTTGCATATGGAGCGATATGCTCTTTTGCAAACGTATAGGCCGTATTCTTAAAAGCTTTTTGTTCTTGAGTTAAATTTTGTGAAAAATCTATATGCATTTAATTATCCTTAATCTATAATTGCACCGTATTTTTATATTTTACTGTACCATGTATAAAATAAAAGATTATTATATTTATAGGAATTAATTATGATAGATTTAAATAAATACCTCTTGTCAAATGGAAAATATCCAAATATTCGCATGAGAAGAACCAGACAAGATGAATGGGCTAGAAAATTACTCTCAGAAAACTATCTATCAGTTAACAATTTAATACTACCAATATTTATTACATATAAAAAATCTTCATCATATATAAAAACCATGCCTAATGTAAAAAGACACTCCATTGATGACGTTTTAAAAACGGTTAAAAAAGCAAAAGAAGCAGGAATTCAAGCAATAGCTCTGTTTCCTGAAACAAGTGACTCCCTTAAAGATAACATAGGCAGCGAAGCATCAAATCCTGAAAACTTAGTATGTCAAACAATTAAAAAGATTAAAAAATCAATTAAAAATATTGGAATTATCTCAGACGTTGCCCTTGATCCTTACACTAAAAGCGGTCATGACGGAATAGTGACTAAAGGTATAGTAGATAACGATAAGACATTAGAAATTCTTTGCAAGCAAGCTTTATCCTGTGCACAAGCAGGTTGCGATATTATAGCTCCTTCAGATATGATGGATGGAAGAGTTGGAAAAATTAGATCATATTTAGATAAGCATGGCTTTGAAAATGTAATGATATTGTCATATGCAGCTAAATATAATTCTGGGTTTTATGAACCATTTAGAGACGCCATAAAATCAAATAAAAAACTAGGCAAATACGGAAAAAGCTCTTATCAAATGAATCCAATTAATGGAAACGAAGCACTAAAAGAAGTTTCATTAGATTTAGAAGAAGGTGCTGACATCATTATGATTAAGCCAGGAATGCCTTATTTAGATATAATTGATAGAGAAAGAATTATTATAGAGAGTTTAAATTGTTTTATAAGGGCTGGAGCGGATGGTGTTTTGACTTATTTTGCTTTGGACGCAGCAAATATATTAAACAAGTAATCATTTTATCTCCCCTCGCTCTATTGTATAAATTTTATCTGCTATTTCATATGAAAACTTTTCATCTGATTCTGATATAATAGCACTTATCTTCTTCTTTTTAAGTTGAATGATTAAGTTTAAGATTCTATCTGCTAATGCTGGAGCAACCCCTTCGAAAGGCTCATCTAACAACAATAATTTTGTTCCTGCAGCTAGTGCTCTAGATAATGAAACTAGTTTCTGCTGACCTCCAGATAAAGACGAAGCTTTTCTATTTTTAAGTTCATGTAATTCAGGAATAAGCTCAAATATCCAACTAATTTCATGAAAAATATTACTTTTAGATAAAGCCCAACACGGTATCGATATATTTTCAAGTACAGTCAAACTTGGAACTAATTTTCTATCTTCTGGCATATACCCTAACCCTAAAAAAGTTCTATTATAAGGATTTTTATTTGATAATACTTTTGAGTTTAAAATTATAGAACCTGACTCTACAGGTAAAAATCCCATAATAGTTCTCATCAAAGTAGTCTTTCCAGCACCATTTCTTCCTATCACAGAAATATAGCCATTTACCTCTAAGTTGATTGAGTGTAATATCTGGCTTTTATCTATAAATACATTAAGATTTCTTATCTCTAGTATGTTTTTTTGCATTTTTTCTTTTCCCTACCACAACTCTTATCACTTCTTTGTTTTTAAATGCTTTATCACTATCACCATCAAAAATAATTTTACCTTCGTAAAAAGCAAGAACCCTATCTGAATACTTCTCTATTACTTCCATATCATGCTCAATAAATAAAACTGCTATATTCATTTTTTTTAAAGCTTTGATAACATTATCCATTATAAAATATTTTTCACTACTACTCACTCCAGAGGTAGGTTCGTCTAAAACTAATAGTGATGGTTTTCCTACTATAGCCATTATAATATCTAATATTTTTCTTATTCCTTGTGGCAAAGCACTCACTTTATAATTAGAGTATTTAACTATAGAAAATTTAGTTAAAATTTCTTTCGCCTCATCCAAATTATTTTTACTAAGGAATGTATCCATAAATCTATATTTTATATTTTTGCTTGCTGTAATTGAAACTATTATATTCTCGCTGACAGACAATTCATTAAACACTTGTGGAATTTGAAATGATCTCTGTATCCCATGTGATTGAACTTCATGTACATTTTTTTGTGAAATATCTATTCCTTTAAAACTAATAGAGCCAGAATCTGCGTTAATATAACCTGTTATAATATTACAAAAAGTAGTTTTCCCGGCACCATTTGCTCCGATAATACCAATAATTTCACTTTTGTTAACTGATAAATTAATATTATCAGCTCCTTTTACGGAACCAAATGTTTTGTTAAGGTTTTTTACTTCTAGTAACATAACTATTCTTTATTTGTAATAATTTTTTATGTAGTGACCATAGACCTTCAGGTAAAAATATTATGCCAATTAGCAATGTAAATCCCAAAACCATTTGCCAAGTATTTGGAGAATAAAACAATGCGTATGACCTAACAAATTCAAAAAATAATGAACCAACGAACGGAGCTAATACATTCCCACTTCCTGAAAGTATAGCAACAAAAACAAATTCACCTGACTTTGTCCAATATGCTGTATCTTCAGGTGTTATATGTCCCACTTATATTACTGTCAAAGCACCCCCAAAACCTGCTAATATACTTGACAATATATACTATTTATGAATCTCTTTCGCTACATTTATTCCCAAGTATTCTACTCTAATTTCATTTTCTCTTATTGCTTCCATAATCCTTCCTGAAGAAGAATTTAAATATTTATGTAATAGTCCTATACTCACAAATGAAGTCATAATTATAAAAAAATATACATATATATTTAACCTATTTCCATCTGGACTAGTAAATCCTAAGATAGATACATCCCTTATGCTAAATCCATCTGTTGAACCTAATAAAACACTTTTTACTATTGCCCCAAACAGAATCATAGAAAATGCAAGATTTAGCATAGCAAAAAATATGCCTCTATACCTTCTAACAAAAAAACCAAGTATAAATGAAATTAAGAAGCACACGATCATGGAAATAATAATTAGAAACAATGCTTCTTTTATTGACAAAAAAATATAGGCTAAAGCTGCGCTATATCCTCCTATACAATAGTATAAACCCTGTCCAAAAGAAATAAGCCCTGACCTGATGAGTACTAATAGCCCTAGAACTACAAGCCCATTACACAAAGCCAAACAAATAATGTTAATTGCCCAATTAGGCATAGAAAGCCAAATTAATGCTGAAATTATTAGGAATATTATATAAATAATTATTTTAGTCATTTTTTATTATAAACTTCTCTAAAATACTGATTAATCTAAATTTTTCTTTCTGGCTTCGCTCCAAACAAACCTTCTGGTCGAAAAGTTAAAACCAAAGCCATAACAAGAAAAACTATAAAAAGCTCTAAATGAGGAGCATAAAATATTGTTATAGTCCTTGATATTCCTATTATAAGTGCCCCAACAGCAGTCCCTAAAATACTACCAAGCCCACCTGTCACAACAACAGCAAATGCCAGGACTATCACCTCAACGCCTAAACCCGGCACCACTGAAATCATAGGTGCAGATACCGCTCCCCCTAATCCTCCTAAAATCGACCCAATAATAAAAGTAATTATAAAATATTTATTGACATTAATACCCATTCCATAGGCTATTTCTCGATCAAAAATAATTACTGAGAGCAATTTTCCCCATCGAGTAAAATTAATTAAAAACCATAAAATCAAACCAGATAATAATGAAATAATTATTAGAATTAAGTCATAAACTACATAATTTAATCCTGATATTTCCACACTACCTAGCAAGGATCTCGGTTGATAGGGAAGATATGACTCGGTTCCAAAAATAACTTTCATTGTATCTTCTAGTATTAAAAATATCCCATATGTAACTAAAACTATTACAACTTCATCTCTAGAATAAACATGTCTCAATATTTTTTTTTCAATAAAATATCCAAATAACAATCCTACTAAAAAGGCGGAAATAGGTATAAAAAGAAAAAAAAAATACTCTTTATCTGGATACAAAATAGCTGATTTTCCAATCAACCAAGACAAAGTATACGCCCCTAAAGCATATAGGCTTCCATGAGCTATATTTAATACTTTCATAACACCGTATATCAATGTTAATCCTAAAGAAACTAGAAACAGCCATGAGGAGTAAACTAGACTATCTAAAAATATTATTGATACTATGTTCAATGTGCATTCCTCAGAATAATTGGCAAATTTTTTAAAATGTTAATACATTTAGAAATTTTAAAGAAATTAGAAAAATAATAGAAAACTATAATAAACACTTAGTCTATTCCCTAAACCAAATACTAAACTTATAATTATATAAAAAATAAGTAAATTAAAAATTTAAATAATAAGATAATAATTTAATTTAAAATATTAAAATTAATTTATATAGTTAAAAAATGACAAAAAACAAAACAATCTCCTGTGCCCCTATGATGGGCAAAACTGATAAGCACTTTATATATATGCTCAGTTTAATTTCAAAAAATGTACATTTGTATACTGAGATGATGCATGCAAATGTGATTCTAAAAAGTAGAATTATACACAATTACATTAATAAAAACATTAACAATAAAGTAGCTATTCAGTTAGCAGGTAATAACCCTAAAGATTTATCATTAGCTTCTCAAATAGCTGAAAAAGAAGGGTTTTCAGAAATTAATATCAACTGTGGCTGTCCTAGCCCTAAAGTCATTTCTGGATCATTTGGTATTTCCTTACTTCTTACACCAGAAACTGTCACAAATTGTGTTGAAGAAATAAAATTAAGAACGAATATTCCAGTAAGCATAAAAACTAGAATAGGAATAGATTATGATTATTGCAATGAAGTTTTAGATAACTTTATTTCAAAACTAATGGAAGTGGGTTGTAAAAAATTTATTATCCATGCAAGAACTGCTATATTAAATGGATTATCAACTAAAGACAATCTTACAGTCCCTAAGCTAAACTATAATAGAGTATTTCAACTTAAAAAGAAATTTAAGTCAGCAGAAATAATTATTAACGGCGGAATAAACAATTTAGATAACAAAGAATACTACTTTAATAAAACTGATGGTATAATGATAGGAAGAGCTGCATATAACAATCCATGGATTTTTTATGATAAAGATGAATCAAAACACATGCCTAAAAATAAATTAAATAGAACCTCAGTATGTATTGAGTACCTCGAATACATATCTAAAATAATGGAAGATGGAAATTTCTATAACAAATCTATTATACATTTATCTGGTTTATATAGAAATATGTATGGTTCAAAAAAATGGAGACAGTTGCTAGCTAATAGTATATTAGAAAAAAGCTTACTGCCTCTGAACAAATTTTTAGAGAAAAATTACTATATCTGATGGAAATAAAATAAATATTTAGTATAATTTATTAACAGGATAAAAATATGAATATTTTTAAAATAATATTTGCTCTTTTTTTACTACTTTTCTTGGCATCATGCTCTACCTCTATAGTAAATAGATTAAAAAACATTCCTCGAGAAGGGACAAATTTTACTAACAATCTAAGTAACGAGTATGAAAAATTTGCAATATATGAAATAGAAGAAATGGTTGATGAAATAGACTCAAGATATTTTGCTATTAAAGGCATACAATCTGCTCAAGGAATTATTGTGCCCCCTGAAAACCCAAACAACTGGAAAATTGCTAAAGAAGAATTAAAGGAAATTATAGAGTCATATAATTTGCTATTATCGCTGTTATCTACTGACCTAAAGGATGATGAACCAAAGTTATTGGCTAAAACACAAGTAAGTTTTGATTGCTGGATAGAACAACAGGAAGAAAATTGGCAAACTGAACATATTGCTTTGTGCAGAAATAATTTCAAAAAAAATATAAGTAAGCTCTCAAGCCTTTTAGAAAATAAAAATATAGCTAAAGAAAATACAAAAGTAGATAAAGTAAAAGTAGAAGATAAAGATAAAACCAACATGAAATCATCTAAAACTGACGCAGATATACAAAATCAAGTCAACTCAACCACATCTACAGATATTAGAGAAAAAATAATTAGTGTTATATATTTTAATTTTGATAGTTCGACTATAAAAAAAGATGAAACAAGTAAGCTAATTGATGTATTTAAAAATTATAAAGAAAATACAGGTATTATTTTAGAGGGACATACAGATAGCTCAGGGCCTAAAAATTATAACTTCAAATTATCTGAAAAAAGAGCTGCAAATGTTATGAAATTCTTAGTTGAAAATGGAATTAACAAAAATAACATTACTTTAAAGGCTTTAGGTGAAAATAAATTACAGATAATAACTGGAGATGGTGTGCGAGAGAGTAAAAACAGAAGAGTAGAAATAATATATTTTAAATATTAATTTTACTAAAATGTTTTATATTTTTAAATTATTATAACTTTTATAATTGTTTAATCGTTACAAATGAACTTATATTGTAAGTAATCATGATTTCATGTTAAAATTTTAGGTTCGTTCATTAACTCTGAACTATCAAATTTTAAGGTAACTTACCCACTAATTCTATCAACTTTTTTGATATAATGTAGAATTAAATATCTAGAAGATTTTTTTAATGACTATATAATATAATAAGATCGATACAACTATGCTATTGCCTATTTGC
>CAYRXL010000022.1:8806-9109 GCA_964428295.1 uncultured Alphaproteobacteria bacterium | reverse complement strand
AATGACTATATAATATAATGACTTAAATATATACTGGAAACTAAATGATACCAAGATATTCAAGTGATAAAATGAGCAATATTTGGACAGACAAGTATAAGTATAACACTTGGCTAAAAATAGAAATACTAGCATGTGAAAAGCAAGAAAAACTGGGAAACATACCAGCGGGTAGCTCAAAAATAATTAAAAGCAAGGCTAAATTTAACATAAATAGGATAAACGATATAGAAAAAGAAACAAAACATGATGTTGTAGCATTTTTAACAAGTATCGCAGAAAATGTTGGAAGCTCCTCAAAAT
>CAYRXL010000022.1:3663-8796 GCA_964428295.1 uncultured Alphaproteobacteria bacterium | reverse complement strand
GCTTGAAACATGTATATCAACACAACTAAATAAAGCCTCAAACATTATAATCAACGACATTAAAAATTAATTAGTTACTATAAAAGAGAGAGCTTATGAATCAAAAAACATGTTATGTATTGGAAGGAGCCACGGCATTCACGCAGAACCTACTACTTTTGGTCTAAAATTTGCTTTTGCATATGCTGAATTTAAAAGATGTCTAAAGCACATGCAAACTGCTAAAAACGAAGTTTCTGTATGCAAAATATCAGGGCCAGTAGGAAATTATTCTAACATTGATCCTAAGGTAGAACAATATGTAGCTAAAAAGCTAGGTTTAAAACCTGAAATTATTTCCACCCAAGTAATACCAAGAGATAGACACGCATTTTATTTTTCAATCCTTGCATTAATAGCCTCCTCTATCGAAAGACTATCTACAGAAATAAGACACTTGCAAAGGACTGAAGTCAGGGAAGTAGAAGAAAGTTTTACCAAAGGCCAAAAAGGAAGTTCAGCAATGCCACATAAAAGAAACCCAGTGTTAAGTGAAAACTTAACTGGTTTATCTAGATATATTAGGTCTTTAGCTTTTCCTGCAATGGAAAATATTTCCCTCTGGCACGAAAGAGATATTTCCCATTCATCTGTTGAAAGAATAATAGCACCAGATGCAACTATAGCTATCGATTTTTCACTTAAAAGGCTAAATACAATAATTAAGAATCTAATTATTTATCCTAGCCAAATGAAAACAAATTTAGAAAAATTATTAGGTCTTCATCATAGTCAAAAAATACTGTTAGAATTAGTTGAAAAAGGTTTATCTAGAGAAAAGGCATACAGCGTAGTGCAAGAAAACGCGATGAAGACTTGGGATCAGACCAACAATACGGTAAACCCTAAAACATTCTTATTTTATCTTTCTTCAGACTCTAGAATAAGTAATTTATTAGATAAAAAGAAGTTGGAAAAATTGTTTGATGATAAAAGTTATACTAAGCATGTAAAAAATATATTTTCTAAAGTATTTAAATAAATTATGATTTAATTTTATCTTAAATCTTTTGTTCTAATCTTTTAAATAATGCTGATTATGTGTACTCTTATAATTAATCGTAGTTTAAATAGCAAATGGTCCTGCATAATTGGAGCTAATAGAGATGAGTACTTTGAGAGACCTAGCAAAGGACCAGGAAACCACTGGAAACAATTTCCTAATGTATATGCAGGCATGGATGTAACAAAAGGTGGCTCGTGGCTAGGAATAAATAAGAGTGGATTATTTGCAGCTATACTAAATAGAAAAACTGAAAACATCAATGATACAACTAAACAAAGCAGAGGCCATATAGTTATAAATGCTCTGAGCTTTCAAAAGTTACAAAATAGTCTAGATTACGTAAAAGAAATAGATAGTAACAATTTCAACCCTTTCAATTTAATATTGGGAGACTATAAATCAACTTATTGGATTAAAAACGAAAATTCAAAAAGAATAGAACTACACACTTTGCCTTCTGGGTTTTCAATGATTGATGGGTATAACTTAAATGATATAAATTCTCCAAAATACAAATATAATATAGAGGATATAAGAAAAGCTTCTACCCCTTCACCAGAAAACAATAACTGGAATAGCTGGATTGACATTTTATCAATAAATCATAATGAAAAAGATAACTTATCTAAGGATATTAATGTTCACGACAAACAAAGTAACTATGGAACTAGATCATCATCTCTTTTAGCATTACCCAATAAATCAAAAAAAACACAGATGTTAACAAGGCCTATCTGGCTCTATTGTGATGGTTTCCCGTTAAAAAAGAATTTTAAAAAACTGGAGTTAGATAAACTTTATAATTAGTATAAATAAATTATATACAATTATTAAATTTTTAATGATTTAAATGAAATATAAAAAACAGAAAAAAGTTATATATGAAGGAAAGGCAAAAAAAATATATTTAGGCCCTGAAAAAGACACGTATATTCAATACTTTAAAGACTCGGCAACAGCATTTAATAATAAGAAGAAAGAAATAATCAAGGACAAAGGAATAATAAACAACGCAATATCTTCTCATATATTTCTATACTTAAACAAAAATAATATAAAAACTCATTTTATAAAAAAATTAAATAAGAGAGAACAACTTATTAAAAAATTAGAAATAATACCTTTAGAAGTAGTAGTAAGAAACATTGCGGCTGGAAGTATTTCAAAAAGATTAGGTATTGTGGAAGGAAAAATATTACCTAAAACTATAATAGAATACTATTATAAATCTGATAAGCTTGACGATCCACTAGTAAATAAAAGCCATATAAATAGTTTTAATTGGGCTAATAATAAAGAGCTTACAAAAATTGAATTAAAATCATTAGAAATCAATGAACTATTAAAAAAATTATTTAATAAAATATCTATAAATCTCGTTGATTTTAAAATAGAATTCGGAAGAAGTAGAAATAATATTTTGTTAGCTGACGAAATTAGCCCAGACTCATGCAGGCTTTGGGATAAAGATTCAAATAGAAAATTAGATAAGGATGTATTTAGAAAAGATATAGGGAATTTAAAAAACGCATATATGGAAATTGCTTATAGGCTCAACCTACAAAATTTTATTTAGGAATATACTATGAAAAAACTATATCTTCATGTAACTCTCAAAAAGGATGTTTTGGATCCACAAGGAAAAACAATTCAAATTGCTTTAAACAATTTAGGTTACAAAACAATATCAGAAATAAGACAAGGTAAATTTTTTGAAGTAAATATTAATACGACAAGTGATAGTAAAGCTTTAAAAGATACTAAAGAAATAGCCGAAAAAATGTTATCAAACTCAGTTATAGAAGATTATTTTATTAGTAAAGATATTAATTAGAAATGAAAGTATCTATAATAATTTTCCCTGGTTCTAACTGTGACAAAGATGTTGCAAAAGCAATCTTAACAATTACAAATACAAAGCCTAAAATGATATGGCACAAAGAAAGCAACCTTTCTAAAAGTGACCTTATAATAATACCAGGAGGATTTTCCTACGGTGATTATCTTAGAAGTGGAGCAATAGCAGCACACTCGCCTATTATGAAAGATATTGTAAAGCATGCAAAAATAGGGACGCCCATACTAGGAATATGTAATGGCTTTCAAATATTAACTGAAGCCAATTTGTTACCCGGTGCTTTAATGTTAAATACTAACTTAAAATTTGTTTGCAAGTCAGTAAAGATAACAAACGAAAATAGTAATAGTATTTTTACTAAATGTTATAAAAATAATAAAATTACAACACTTGCTGTTGCTAATAAATTAGGTAATTTCCAGACTGACAAAGATACTTTAACTACTTTAATCAATGAAGATAGAATTGCATTTAGATATTGTGACTCCAAATTAAACTTTAGCAATAATAGCAATCCAAATGGCTCACTATATAATATAGCTGGTATACTGAATGAGTCAGGAAGAATACTTGGAATGATGCCTCACCCAGAAAGAACTCACTATAGATTGCAAGAAAAATATGTTTTCTTTAGCAAATTGATTAGCAGCATCAATTAAAAATGGATAACTTGATTAATTATGCGAATAATTTAGGCCTAGATGAGATTGAATATAATTCAATTTTATCCATACTTAAAAGAAAACCTACTATAACTGAAATATGTATATTCTCTGCTATGTGGAGTGAACATTGTTCTTATAAATCATCTAGACATTGGTTAAAAAAACTTCCGACCAAAGCCCCATGGGTAATACAAGGGCCTGGAGAAAATGCAGGAGTAGTAGATATCGGAAAAAATTTTGCAGTAGTATTTAAAATGGAAAGTCATAACCATCCTTCATACATAGAGCCATATCAGGGCGCAGCTACTGGTGTTGGGGGTATTATGCGAGATATTTTTACTATGGGAGCTCGACCAATTGCTAACTTAAATTGCCTTAGATTTGGCTCATATAGAAACAAAAACACTAAGCATCTACTGGCAGGTGTAGTATCTGGTATAGGAGATTATGGAAATTGTGTTGGAATTCCAACTGTAGGCGGAGAATGTACATTTAATGCTGAATATAATAAAAACATCCTAGTCAATGCAATGACAGTAGGTTTAGTTAAGAAAAATAGAATATTTTATGCAAAATCAGGAAACGTCGGTAATACTGTAATTTATGTAGGTGCAAAAACAGGAAGAGATGGAATCCATGGAGCTAGCATGTCTTCAGAATCATTTGATTCAGACAGTACTAAACTTAAACCAACAGTGCAAGTTGGGGATCCTTTTACTGAAAAATTACTTTTAGAAGCATGTCTTGAATTAATGAAGGGTAATTCTGTAGTTGGAATTCAAGATATGGGCGCTGCTGGACTCACCTCATCTTCTGTAGAAATGGCAGCTAAAGATGGCTTAGGAATTTATCTCAATCTAGATAAAGTTCCTTTAAGAGATGAAAGCATGTCTCCAGAAGAGATAATGCTTTCTGAAAGTCAAGAAAGAATGTTAATAGTTTTAAGGTCAGGTCATGAAAAAAAGGCTAAGGAAATATTTCAGAAATGGGACTTAAATATTGCAAAAATAGGAAAAATTACCAATTCTAATAATATCAAAATAAAATATAGAGGAAAGAAAATAACAGATATTCCTCTCGAGCCTCTAGTTGATGGCATAATTTATAAAAGAAAATATATTATTAAGAAAAACAAACAAATTAAAACAAGTATAATTTCTTCGGACTCTATAAAAAGAATATTACTTATAATTATAAAATCTCCTAATTATTCTTCTAAAAACTGGATATGGGAACAATATGACCATATGATAAGTGCAAATGTATTATCACCTATGGGAGGAGATGCATCTGTAATAAATATTGAAAAAACAAAAATGGCTCTAGCTATAACAACGGATTGTAATATTGAATACTGTAAAAAAGATTCCTACTTAGGTACTATACAAGCTATAGCTGAAAGTTATAGAAACCTTAGGTCTGTAGGCTCTATCCCTCTCGCTATAACAAATTGTTTAAATTTTGGAAATCCCCAGAATCAAGTAGTTATGGTGCTGTTTGTAGAATGCATAAGAGGCATCAAAGACGCATCTGAAACACTTAAAATGCCTGAAGTATCGGGTAAT
>CAYRXL010000022.1:0-3653 GCA_964428295.1 uncultured Alphaproteobacteria bacterium | reverse complement strand
TTTCTTTCTACAATGAAACTAATGGACAAAATATTCCTCCAACACCTCAAATTGGAGCTATAGGGATAATCAAAAATACTAGCAAGACAATCAATTTAATACCCTGTCCAAATGAAATAATATTTATGCTTGGTTCTACGAAAGGGCAAATTGGATGCTCTGCATACAGCATGGTCAATTCAGATAAAAATATTTATGCAGTCCCACCTATAACAAATCTAAATGAAGAATATAAAATTGGATGCGACATACATTCCTTAATACAAAAAAGTATTATATCAGCCTGTCACGATATTTCTGATGGTGGGCTAATACTAGCCTTAGCAGAAATGTGTATATTATCAAATTTAGGATGTGATTTAACAAAAACGAGTAAGAACCACAATTTTCTTTTCTCTGAAGATCAATCTAGATATCTAATTTCTGTTTCTGTGAGCAAATTACCTTTATTATATAATTTTTTAAAATTAAAAAATATCAAACATAAAAGGATAGGAAAAATGAGCTTGAACAACATAAATGCTATGTTGAAATTTCCAGATAAAAGCTATATAACAGTAAAACAACTTAGAAATAAACATAGCAAGTGGTTTGAAAATTACATGAGTAATACAAAATGAGTATGGACGCAAAAGAGATTGAAATGCTTATAAGAAAGTCTTTACCTGATGCAGATATTAAAATAGTTGATTTAGCTGGAGATGGAGACCACTACTCAGCTAAAGTAACCACCAAACTATTTAAAGGAAAGACTAGAGTACAACAACACAAAATGGTGTATGATTCTTTAGAAGGAAAAATGGGTGATGATCTTCACGCCTTAGCATTACAAACTTTTATTCCTGATAACTAAATTAAAGAAAGGTATTCATCATATGTCTGATATAAACATACAACAAAAAATAACAGAAAATATCAATGAGAGCGATGTGGTTTTATTTATGAAAGGAACACCAACTTTCCCCCAATGTGGATTCTCTGCCACAGTGGTACAAGTTCTAAGACACTTAGGAATCAACTTTTCCTCACACGATGTACTCGCAGAACCTGAACTAAGGAATGAAATAAAAAAATATAGTAATTGGCCTACAATACCCCAACTTTATGTAAAAGGTGAATTTCTGGGAGGTTGTGACATTATAAAAGAAATGTTTGAAAGCGGAGAATTAAAAGATCATTTTACTAAAAATGGAATAGAATCTGAAGACGAATAAAGTTTATCTAGAATAGTATTCTACAACTAAATTAGGCTCCATTTGCACAGGAAATGGCACATCACTCAAAACTGGAATTCTTGTAAACTTGCCTGTCATTTTTTGAGAATCAAATTCAATGTATGAAGGTATTTCATTCATAGCTTTATCAAGAGAATTTACTATTAATGGATGCTGCAAAGACTTTTTTCTTATGCTAATAACATCTTTTACACTCACTATGTAAGAAGAAATTGTAACTTGCTTATCATTTACCTTTATATGCCCATGGCTAATTATCTGTCTCGAAGCAAAAACTGTTGGTGCTATATTCATTCTATAGACTACTGCATCTAATCTACTTTCCAGTAGGCCTACTAAATTTTCTCCTGTATCACCTTTTTTCTTAAGCGCCTTCTTATAATAACTTCTAAATTGCTTCTCTGATATATTTCCATAGTATCCTTTAAGTTTCTGTTTAGCAAAAAGTTGTATACCATAGTCAGAAAGCTTTTTTCTTCTTTGACCGTGTTCACCTGGAGCATATTCCCTTCTATTATAAGGAGACTTAGGATCTCCCCATAGATTACAACCCAATCTTCTATCTATCTTATTTCTTGGCTCTGCTCTTTTACTCATATTCCCATTTGGCTTATCTGTTAAACTTTTGAATATACTGTTACTGTAATTTATGTCAATTGTTGTTATTTTTATTTTTAGAATTTATTAAACATGAAACTATACCATGCAAAATGCTAATCTCAGTATTAGTTAACTGATTTCTAGAAAAAATTGTTCTAATTTTTCTAATAGTACTAGTTTTTTTATCTTTGTTTGAAAAAAAATTATTATTCTCTAATGAACATAGTAACCTTTTTAAAAAGAATTCTAAATCTTCTTTGCTAATAATATTATTTTTTGGTAAATTGAGCTGAAATTTTTTTTCTTCATTAATCTCTATACTCCATTCATAACTAATAAGACTAACTGCCATAGCTAAATTTATAGAACCAAATGAGCTATTAGTATAAATTTTAATTATGGCATCAGTTTTAGCAATTTCATCGTTAGTCAAGCCTGCTTTTTCAGGGCCAAATAATATTCCTGTTTTTAATCCTGTATTAATACTTTGCCTAAGTACTCTTATTCCTTCTTTTGCTGAAATAATTTTATTAACCATTTTTCTATCTCTGACTGTTGTACCAAACAGCACATTTAAATCTGCAATGGCATCATCCAAATTATTGTATGATTTTAAATCATCACTTAAAATATCTATAGCTCCAGCTGAAGAAGATACAGCTTTGTCGTTTGGCCATGTTTCTCTTGGATTCACTAACCTTAAATCATTTAATCCAAAGTTTAACATTGCTCTTGCTGCAGTTCCTATATTTTCAGGAAGCTGAGGTCTTAACAAAATTATGGCTGGGCCACCATAATTCACTGATTTTTTTTTATTAGTTCCTGCCATTAAATATAAATTATCAAGATTTTTAGAAATTCTTAAACTGGTTGGTGATAGGATATCTTCTATCTTTACCAAAAGCTTTCTCACTAAGTTTTACTCCAGGAGGGGATTGTCTTCTTTTATATTCTGACATAAATAGTAAATTTCTTATTCTTATAACAACTTCTGAATCAAATCCTTTTTTAATTATATCATTTACTGGCATTTCATTCTCCACTAACAAAACTAGTATAGAATCTAAAATTTCATACGTTGGCAAGCTATCAGTATCCTTTTGATTATCTCTAAGTTCTGCAGAGGGATCTTTAGTTATAGAGTTCTCTGGAATTACATTGTTATCAGGACCAAGCAGATACAATTTTTTAACATTATTTCTCCATTTAGCAAGTCTATAAACATCTGACTTGTAAATATCCTTTAATACAGAAAAACCTCCGTTCATATCCCCATAGATAGTTGAATAACCTACTGACATTTCACTTTTATTTCCAGTAGTCAATAACATCCAACCATAATAATTAGAATATGACATTAAAATAGTTCCTCTAATCCTAGATTGTAAATTTTCCTCTGTAACTCCTAAGTGATTATTACTGAAACTATTTTTGAGATTCCTAGTATATTCATTTAATATCTGATCTATTGGATTAGTGTAAATATTTATACCTAAAAGTTTTCCTGACTCACTTGCATCACTTAAACTGCTTTTGGAAGAATATTTAGAGGGCATCCTAACACCTACTACATTAGAAGAACCCAGCGCGTCTACTGCTATTGCAGCACTAACGGCGGAGTCAATCCCACCAGACAAGCCTAAAACTACACTGGTAAAACTATTTTTAATAACATAATCTCTTAGTCCACATACAACTGCTCTCCATATTGTTTCCTCATAGCAAAAATCCTTACTAATTTTAGTTTTAAATGGGATCCATGAATTTTTTATTCTATCAAATTTGAATGACAAAAAGAATGGGCGCCTAGAAGAGGTT
>CAYRXL010000021.1:11948-17486 GCA_964428295.1 uncultured Alphaproteobacteria bacterium | reverse complement strand
TAATTTATGGGATAAGGGTAAAGCTCCTTGGAAAAAACCTGGCTTAAATTTAAAAAATATTTATCATCTTGAAAATAAGAATGTACGACAAGCTCACAATATATAAAAATAAAAAGGTTTTTATTACAGGAAATTCAGGTTTTAAGGGAGCTTGGTTAGCTGTATTTTTAAAAGAATTAGGAGCAGATGTTATAGGATACTCTGATAAAATAAAGTGGAAAAAATCCATATTTGATTACAAAACTATAAATAATATCAATCAATTTTGGGGAGATATCAGAGACTATAAAAAGTTAGAAAAAGTTATACTTGAAACAAAACCTGATTTTATATTTCATTTAGCAGCACAGCCATTGGTCATAGAAAGTTATAAAAATCCTTATGAAACATTTACTGTTAATATTAATGGAACTATAAACATTTTAGATATTGTACATAAACATCTTCCTTCTGTTCCATTAGTAATAGTTACATCAGATAAAGTGTATAATAATAATAACAAACAAAATAAAAAATTTTCAGAAAACTCTTCTTTAAAAGGTAACTGTCCTTACAGTATATCCAAAGTAGTTTGTGAACTTGTAAGTAGCTCTTACTTTAGCATATCTAATAATTTGAGAGTCAGGACAGTTAGAGGAGGCAATGTAATAGGAGGAGGAGATTGGTCAAAATACAGAATAGTACCAGATTTAGTTAATTCTATAATAAAAAAAACTACCCCTACTATTAGAAACCCTGAACATAGAAGACCATGGAGTTACGTTTTAGACATAGTATTTGGCTATTTGCTTGTTGGCATAGATATTCTGGATAGCAAAAAAAGCTTTGAATCCTTCAATATTAGTTCATTAGGTCATCAAAACAAAACTGTCTCAGATTTGTCTAAACTATTTCTTAAATCATTTGATAATACAAATATTAATGTTTTAAACAATAATAAGTATTTAGAAAAAAAATTTTTAAGTTTAGATAGTTATAAAGCTAGAAATAAGCTTGGATGGAATTCTATGTTGGGATTTAATGAGTTAATTTCAGAAACGGCAACTTGGTATAAAAGAGTTTTAAATAGAGAGAGCCCATATTTTGTTACTAGTGAATATACGAAAAATTACTGTAAGTTGATTTGTGAGAGAGATAAACTTTATGCTTAAACAAATAAATACTGACATTAATAAGTCTAATAAAATTAAACTTGAAAAATTAAATATCAAGAAAAGAAAAATTTTTGATTTAGTTTCAGAATACCTTGAGAATAATAATAAACATCAATTAAATTATAATGTTGTTCCTGTCTCAGGAAAGGTTATAGGAAACAAAGAAATTATAAATGCTATAGATGCATGTCTAGATGGCTGGTTTACTGGAGGAAGGTTCAATGAAAACTTCGAAAGTAAAATGAAAGCTTTTTTAAACATAAAATATTTTCTTACTTGTAATTCTGGTTCTTCTGCTAATCTATTAGCTATATCAGCTTTATGCAGTGACCAGCTAGGAAATAAAAGATTAAGAAAAGGTGACGAAGTAATTACTTGTGCTATGGGTTTTCCGACTACAATTAATCCGATTATTCAAAATGGATTAGTTCCAGTATTTGTTGATGCTAAAATAAGCAATTATAATATTAATGAAAATTTATTAGAGAATGCCATTTCAAAAAAAACAAGAGCAATTTTTATAGCCCATACTCTTGGTAATCCTTTTAATCTTAATAAAATAAGAAAGTTTGCTGATAAGTATAACTTATTTCTTATTGAAGATTGTTGTGATGCTTTAGGTGCTGAATTTGAAGGAAAAAAAGTAGGTACATTTGGGGACATTGCAACACTATCTTTTTACCCTGCTCATCATATTACTATGGGTGAGGGAGGCGGAATATTCTGCAAGTCATCTAAACTAAAAAGAATTATAGACTCTATAAGAGATTGGGGAAGGGATTGTTGGTGTGAAACAGGGTGTGATAATACATGTAAAAAAAGATTTAGTTGGAGTCTTGGAAGGCTTCCTACTGGCTATGATCATAAATATACTTATTCAAATTTAGGATATAATTTAAAAATTACTGATATGCAAGCAGCAATAGGTGTAGCTCAATTTGATAGACTTGAAGAATTTATTCATAAAAGAAGAGTTAACTTTTTTTATTTAAAAAATAGTTTATTAAAATTAGAGAAATATTTTATCCTACCTAAAGCAACACCCAATAGTAATCCGTCATGGTTTGGTTTCCCAATAACGATTAAAAATCAAAACAAAATAAAAAGAAATCACTTAATAAATTATTTAGAAAAAAAGAAAATATCTACTAGGTTAATGTTCGCAGGAAATATAATTAAACAACCTTATATGCTAAACCAAAAATATAGAGTAATTGGAAAACTAAATGTTAGTAACAGAATCATGAAAAACAGTTTTTGGATAGGTATTTATCCAGGGCTTCAAAAAAAACATTTATCTTATTTAGCTAAAACTTTAGAAAACTATTGTAAAGTAGATTATAAAAGTAAGTTATAGACTTTTGAGGCAAGGGTTTTATCTTGTTCCTTCGATAACAAATTTAAAGAATCTATTAAGTTATCTGCACTATCAAGAAGTGTTCCATCTAGATCAGGTGCCACAACTTTTATTTTTCATCAAGACACATGAATTAAAATAAAACCCAAAAAATATTTTATTACAGATTATATATCTATTTAGTTTAATTATACTTGCTGTGCTTTTCTATTAATTTTTTATGTTTTTGTTTGTGTAAAAAAAAGAAATTAGTTTCTATAGTATTACTTTTGATTTTTGGAATTTTTTTTAATTGTGAATTGTATACTGTATAGCAATGATATCCTAAACTATAAAATAAATCAAAAATATTATTTGGGTTGTAATTAAACTTTTTTGTCCACTTTCTTAAAATTTCAGAAAAAACTATAGGCTTATTTATCTCAATAACATTTTTAGCTCCTAAAAAAACCATCAATTCCGCTCCTTCGACGTCACATTTTATGAAATCAGGATTGATTTTATATTTTTCGCAATAATTATCTAAAGTTTCTGCCTTTATATAAAATTTTCTCACATTATTTACACTTTCTAAATTTCTGGAAGACGCCATGCCAGAATGGTTTTCTGTATAAAAAAATGGAAGCCTTTTATTAGAATTAGATAAAGCTATATTGTTCAAAGTGATATTTCTACAGTCATTTATTTCAATATTTTTTTTAAGAAAATTAAATGTGTTAGGTATAGGCTCAAAACTATGAATGATAGAAAAAAGTAAAGAGTACCATCCAAGATTTGCGCCAATATCAAAAATTACTTTTTTATTTCTTAAAAGTAATTTCATCATATTTGCTTCTTTAAGCTCATAACTTTTAAAGTTAAAGATTTCTAATGGAGTAGCTCTAACATCTTTGTTAGGTAATGACATTTTAATTTCTTTGTCTGTCATTGTAAAAATAATATTATCGTTAAAGATTTGTATGTTTTTTACTCCTGTTCCTTTTAAATAGTTTTGATATTCAAATAGCTTTGAATGAAAATTTTTATAATTTTCATTTATAAATTTTTTTTTGCTTATTAAGCCTTTTTGATATTTTTTGATATTTTTTGATAAATTATTTTCTATCATTTTAAAGCTCTACATATAATAATTTATAGTTTTTTTAAATCCTTCGCGTATTCCTATTGTTGGCACCCAATTTAGATTTTTAATTTTATTTATAGAAACCTTCTGTCTTTTTAATGGGTTGCTCATATTCTTTGAATTTTTTAATTTAATATTAATTGTATTATTTGGTATTAATTTAGATAAAATTAATGCCAAATCTTTTATTTTTACTTCACAATTTGGATTTGCAACATTGTAGGCATTTGCATTTTTTCCTTTAAGTAAAATTGTAAATAATGCGATAACTGCATCAGATATATAACAAAAAGGCCTTTTGCTATTCCCCAAACTAGTTAGGACTATATCTTTTCTATTTACTACAGAATTAACAAAGTCAGAGAACACTCTGCCATCCTTTAAACTTATACCAGGTCCATATGTATGAATAGGTCTTGCAATAAATACTCTCAATCCTTTATTTTTAACATATGCATTACATATAGCTTCTCCCATTCTTTTGCTTTCAGCATAAACTGCTCTTTTATTGAGGTGGTTAATTCTTCCATATAAGTCTTCGTTGATTGTAATATTGTGGTTTTCCATTTCACCATATATCTCTCCACTACTTATATACAAAAACCTTTCAGATTTTTCCTTAGCTAACTCTAGTAAATTTATTGTAGCAAGAGTATTAGTCTTTATAATATCAATAGATTTGTTTTTAAAGTGTCTTGGACTTGCTTTGCTAGCTGCATGAATTACCATATCAGCCTGTGGAATATCAGAAGAAGATAAATTATTTATATCGGTTTTAATAATTTTTAATTTAGGATCAATTATTTTGGATTTACTAGTTTTTCTAATTACAGATATTACTTTTAGTCCAAGTTTAAATTTAATATCAGCCTTTAGCAAAGACTTAATTATATAAGAGGCAATAAAACCATTTCCTCCAGTTATCAAAATAGATTTATTTTTTAATTTATTCCAGGGTAAATGAGCATTAAGTATAAAGTTTATATCTTCATCTATTATTTTATTCTTAATATTCATTTCAATTCATTTTTTAAGAACTTTACCTGCAACTAATATGCCATCACTCTTAGTATAATTTTGGTATAAAGCTTGCACTCCACATTAGACATGAAATATAAAAAATACTCTAAAAATTTAGCTAAAGTATACAATACTAAAAGTGTATCAGAAATCTTATTAGATTTTTTGGTTGAAAAAAAAGTAGATAAAGTTTTTGTGTTAACTGGAGGCGCTATAGCTTTTGCTATAGACTCTTTTTCAAACAGAAAAGACATATCTTATATCTGCGTTCAACATGAACAGGCAGGAGCAATGATGGCAGATGCATATGCAAGAGTAAAAAATAGTTTTGCTGCAACTATGAGTACATCTGGCCCTGGTGCTACAAATCTAATTACTGGAATAGCATGTTCATATTTTGATTCAATACCAAATATTCACATTACTGGACAAGTAAATTTAAAAGAACAAAGAGGCGGAATGCCAGGGACTTTAGACACAAGACAAGTTGGGTTTCAAGAAACAGATATTGTGTCAATTTCTAAACCAGTTACAAAAAAGTCAATTCAGCTTAGGAAAGCTGAAGATATATATAATGTTTTAGATGAATTATATTGTTGTGCTCAGTCAGGAAGAAAAGGGCCTGTTTTATTAGATTTACCAATGTGTTTGCAAAGAGAAGCAGTAATTGATAATAAGAAAATAAAAAAGAAAAAAATAGCGAAAAAAAGTAAATTTATTAACATAAATAATATTTATGAAGTCATTAAAAATTCTAAAAGACCTGTAATAATCACTGGAGGCGGTGTAAGATATAGTAATTCAGTAAAGGAATTTAATAGTCTTGCAAAACATTTAAAAATTCCAGTAGTTTCAACATGGAGTGGAGCAGACACTATTGATGG
>CAYRXL010000021.1:1578-11938 GCA_964428295.1 uncultured Alphaproteobacteria bacterium | reverse complement strand
ATATACTATGGCCATATTGGCGTATATGGATCTAGAGCAGCTAATTTTATAATTCAGAATTCTGACTGTGTACTATCTTTGGGTTCAAGATTAGATACGAGAGTTACTGGGGGTAAACCAGAAACCTTTGCTAGAGAAGCAAAATTAATAATGGTAGATATAGATAAAGGAGAACTTTCTAAAAGAAGAGGTTTAAACCCTTACTTAGAGATTAACGAAGACTGTAATTTTTTTATAAATAGATTAATGCACAAAGTCTTATTAGAGAATTTTAGTTTTTCAAAAGAAAATGGCTGGATTGAATATTGTAATTCAGTAAAGAGAAAATATCCAACCGTAAGCAATTCTTTTTCAGAAGACAAAAACTTTATTAATCCTTATTTATTTGTAGAAGAACTTTCCAAACAACTAAATAAAAATGATATTGTAATTCCAGATGATGGAGGTCATTTAACCTGGTTCATGCAGGCATTTAAAACCAAATTAGGGCAAAGAATATTCTCTGCTTTTGGAAATTCTCCTATGGGCTACTCATTTCCTGCATCCATAGGAGCATCTCTTGCCAGAGATAAAAAAAGAGTTATTTGCATTGATGGAGATGGAAGCTTTCAAATTAATATGCAGGAATTACAAACTTTAGTTAATGAGAGATTACCAGTAAAAATCTTTATATTTAATAATGGAGGTTATGGAATAATAAAACAATTTCAAAGTTTATATTTAGGAAAGAGATATAATGCTTCAGAAATTGGAGTTAGTGCTCCAAGTTATAAAAAGATAGCTAAGGCTTACGATATTAAATATTTTAGTGTTAAAAAAGATGGAGACACTAAAAAAATTATTAAACAAGTACTGGATTATAAATATGCTTGTATAATAGAGGTTTTTATTCATCCAGATCAAAAAATTACACCTAAATTAGCATTTGGATCTCCAATAGAAGATCTTGACCCACAGTTAGATAGAAAAGAGTTTTTAGAAAAAATGATTATTAAACCTATAAACTCGGATAGCAGCGTTATAGAAGCTAATTGAGATAAGTACAATGAAAAAACATCATTAAGCTACTTTGCCCCTAACACCAAAGTCAATTTTTCTTCACTACCTTTATCCCATCAAACAATTTCATAAGATAATGAACTTAGAATATATCAAAATTATAATAATAACTTAAATGCTGATTAGCATATTGTTGGTATATACATAGATAATATAGATGAGATAAAAGGAATAAATGTTCTATAGTGATGTCATCTAAACAAATGATAGATGGATATAAAAAAAGAATTGACTTCGATTTATCATGTCCCCTATTACTAGGAATGCAAATACTTAATGGATAATTCGCCATAGTAATATATAAAAGTTTTTTTAGTTGCAAATTCGAAGCAAAAAAAATATAAAAAAATAAAAATCATAATTAAAAATAAAGTATTTTTCACTTATGACTATCTTGGTATTTATTTTGCAAAAAGAATGGGTGTTATTTAAATAAATTAAAATACTGAAACTAAAAAGGGTATAGTATGAATGATTACGACCTTAGTATTTGTATCCCTTCGAAAAAGAACTATTTAGAGTCAAAGGATAGTATTTCTTCAGCAATAGGTTTTTGTGAGTCTACAAAATCACAGCTGCATATATCAGATAATTCGGAAGATAAAGATAAAGAAGAAGTATGGAGTAATTTACGATTGGAAAACTTAAATTATATTAAAGCAGATAAAATGACAGCAACCGAGAATTGGTATAATTCTGTAAAAGATGCAGATGGTAAATATATAGGAATTTGTGCAGACGATGACTTATTAGTAAATATAAGCAAATCTGAAGTTGAATACTTTTCAATTTCAGATGAAATTATAGCAATAAAACCTACCATTCAACTGTGGACTAACAATAGGGGTATTTACAACATAAATAATTTCAGTCTTACACAATTATCAGCTATAGATAGACTGAATGCATATATTTCTAATTGTAATGGTAATAACACAACTCTTTATAGCTTTTTTAAAGGAAAGGTGTTTATAGACTTGCTAGAAGCTAGTTTAAGCCATCCTATTCAAGCTGGAAGTGAAGATTGTTCATTTGTTTTAGCTTTAGTCTCTTCAGGGCAAGTACTTTTAGATCCTTCTAAGTTATACATATACAAAAATACAAATTGGCTTGGCACTTCTAAAGAAATTGATAATGAACATAAAAAGTTATACCAAAAAGTTGGTATATCGGAAAGAGCACTTTATTTTAGTAGATTGTTTAGAGCTTTGGATGGATTAATATATATAATGAGAAAAACTACTCCTATTAGCAGAATAGAGGCAGTTGCTGCAGGAAAATTTATTTTTGGTATTAATATAAAATTATTTATTGAGGAATTTTGTAGCAAGAAAAATTTATATACTGATAGCGAGAAATATAATATACACAAAATAAAACCAGACTTTAATATCGAAAAAAAGTTAGATTTGGTTATTGAAATCCTCCAAAGCTTTAATCAGGATATTGCCAAAAAATATGTTAACTTTTATGAAAAAGTAACTGGAAATAAATGGGGTGTGATAAAGTAATTAAGGTTTGCCTATTCTCCCAAAATAAGTTTGTTTGTAATAGAATTCTTCTATTTTTTCTCTATAAGGAAAGTGGTCGTCAACAGGGTAAGGTTGGAAACCTAAAACTTCTTACGCTTTATTATTTTTAGTATAATTTTTAACTTCGGGATGATTTATATTTATCTATTTTAAACATCTATTGACCAATGAATAAATTCATTACAAATATTAAATTCTTCACAAAAACTATCAAGGTCTTTGTTAATAGCCAAAGAAGACCAAATTAATTAATTTATATATTTTTATGGAATTTATTATTATATTAACTTAATCTAATTATAATGAAAAAATAAAAGAAAGTTCCTTTGATTTTAACTTTAATGGCAATTAAAATGAAGTGCCTATATCAGAACAAGCTTTTTCTAAAAATGGAAATCTAAATAATATTAATTTCAAAAAATACTATATAAATTTAAAATTAAGTATATAATTCATATTATACTTTTATTTTATAGCTTTATAAAGTATATATTGCTGAGTAGAATTTGTTAATTTGATTAGTAATTATAAAACTTTCTAGAAGGACAGTTATGAAGAGAAAATTTTCTGCACCTACAGTTGTAAATCTGGAAATGACAGAAGTGTGTAATGTCAAATGTACACACTGTTATAATTTTTGGCGTGATGAAAGCATAGGCCAAAATTCTTTAGACACTCAAAAATTTGATAAATTAGTTGAAAAATTAGTGGAAGCTAGAGTGTTTCATGTCATTTTAACAGGAGGAGCACCCATGTCCTTCTTTCCTCTTCTTTTATATGGATTTAAAAAACTAAAAGAAAACAATATTTCGTTTAGCTGCAATTCAAACCTTATGTTAGCAACCGAAAAGAGATGCCAACAGTTATCAGAAATAGGGTTAGATCATATACTTACAAGTCTTCCTTCAGCAGACCCAACAACAAATGACTTAATCATGGGAAAACCGGGTTCTTTTGATAAGATTATGAGAGGAATAGAAAACGCTAGAAAAGCTAATATTAGGGTCAGTGTCAATATGGTGGTTACTAAATCAACATTTAATAATGTTTACGATACTGCTAAATTAGTAGCAGGAAAAGGATGTCAAAAAATATTTGTGACTAGAATGGTTCCCCCAACTTACACACATGAAAAGGTGGAAGAAAGTCAAATGCCCAGCCATAAAGAGACTAGAATAGCTCTAGATCAGGCATTAAAAGCTAAAAAAGATTTTGGTATTATGATTGGAAGTTTAGTAAGCTACCCACTGTGTATGATTGGTGATTTAGAAAAATATCAAGATTTTGTTGGTAGAGGATGTCCTGGACAATCTGGGCATGTGATGTCAATAAACTCAACAGGTGATACCCACTCATGCGCTCATGAAGCCGTAGGCTATGGAAATGTTTTTGAAAAATCTATAAGTGAAATATACCAAAACCCTGACATGGCAAAATGGAGAACGGATTATCACTATGAAGGTTGTGCGGGTTGTGACTATATAGATGTTTGTGAATCAGGTTGTCGAATGACATCTCTTGGAATAAATGGAGTACATTCAGGAAAAGATCCTTTGTATATGGGTCCACACGTATTTGAAAAACATTTTAAATTAGTAAAGGATGAAGGTTTTAGAGATATAATAAAAGACGGGATGAAATTTTTAATACCCAAAAGGCTTAGATTTAGAAAAGAAGATGGTTTTTATTTAGTAAATGCTAGGTGGGCAAATACTATGCCTATCGACGAGGATATAGCAGAATTCATGATTGAAAAACAAAAATCTGAAGAACCTTTTGATATAAATGAATTCGGGGAAGATAAGATCGACTTACTAGCCAATTTACTATTCAAGGATTTCATAGTAAGTAGTAACGTTCAACAGACAGATGATAGACATTTAAAAGGATTAAGCATAAACTTAGATGCTCTACCTAGTAAAAGACTTAGGATAGCTTAGACTAATAACTTTAATACGCCAAATCAAATCCATGAATTTTGATGAACACTTTAAACATGAAAATGACTTCTATATTTCTGCACCAGTAAGTAGATTTAGTAAATTTATAACTCATCTAGATTTGTTCAGAAAAATATCAGATCTTAGAGGAGAGATAGTCGAATGTGGTGTATTTAAAGGAAACTCTTTGATGAGATGGGTTAAATTTAGATCTTTACTAGAGAATCCATTTTCAAGGAAAATTATTGCATTTGATACCTTTGACGAATTTCCTGATGCAAGCTATGAAGCTGAAGACATTATTAGAAAAAAATTTATTAAAGAAGCAGGAAGTAAGAGTGTAACACAAGAAAGCTTAAATGATTATCTAAACAAATTAAAATTAAATCAGAATATCTTTTTAGTTAAAGGAAATATTCTAAAAACAGCTCCTGAATATTCCAAAAGTCACCTAGAACTTAGGATTGCTTTATTACATATAGATGTAGATTTATATGAACCTACCAAAGTAACATTAGAATCCTTTTTTTCCCACGTAGTCAAGGGTGGTGTAGTAATTCTCGATGATTATGGTTCATTTCCAGGAGCAAATAAGGCCATAGAAAATCATTTTAAGGGTACTAATTACGAAATAAAACAACTGAACTACTCAAACGCTATTTCATATATTATTAAAACGTAAAAATAATAATAAGTTATGAAAAATAATATTAAAAAAAATCATATATTACATGGGCTTCCCAGTGAGGTAAAATATTGTAAGTACTGTGTTATGTCTAACCAAAGACCTAGCGCAGTAGTTGAATTCAAAAACACAGGAAAAGAATCTAAACCTACTATTTTCTTCAATAAAGATGGAGAATGTAGCGCTTGTACATATAAAAATATGAAAGAAAATAATATTGATTGGAAAAAAAGAGAAAATGAATTAAAAACACTCTGTAATAAGCATAGAAGTAGAAATGGTTCATATGATGTAATAGTTCCTGGAAGTGGAGGGAAAGACAGTATTTTTGTAAGTAAAATTCTTAAAGATAAGTATAATATGAACCCTTTAACGGTTACCTGGGCACCACATAGTTATACAGACATAGGATGGGCTAATCTTCAAAAATGGATTCATGGAGGTTTTGATAATATTTTAAACACTCCAAACGGTGTTGTGCACAGATTACTTACAAAACTAGCATTCAACAATTTATGTCATCCTTTTCAACCATTTGTAATTGGGCAAAGAATGACTGGTCCCAAATATGCAGCTTTATATAATGTTCCATTAGTTATGTATGGAGAACATCCTGCTGAATATGGTGATAAACTAGATGAGGCTTTTGAACCACGTATGAAAGAAAAATATTTTGCCTATGATCAAAAAATTGAAGAATTAGTATTAAGTGGATTGCCAGCCAAAAAAATCATAAAAGATTATAAAGTTAGAAAATCAGATATGAATCCATATTTACCTATTGGAACTAATAGAATAAGAGAAGTTGGTGTAGAGGTCCACCATATTAGCTACTATATTAATTGGGATCCACAAGAAAATTTTTACTATGCAGTAGACAAAGGAGGATTTAAATCAAATACTGAAAGAACCCAAGGGACCTACTCTAAGTATAGTTCAATAGATGACAAATTAGACCCATTCCACTATTATACTACACTAATAAAATTTGGAATTGGCAGAGCCACTTATGATGCAGCTCAAGAAATTAGAAATAATAAAATCACAAGAGAAGAGGGAATAGCACTAGTAAAGAAATACGATCAAGAGTTTCCTAGTAAATATTTTTTGGAAATGCTTAAATATATGGGCATAAGCGAAGACAATTTTCATGAGGTTATAAATAGAAATAGATCCCCTCATCTTTGGAAAAAAAATAAAGACAAATGGGAACTGATACATCAAGTAGAATAATATATGTCAAAAAAACCTTTTATAAATATTGAAGATAGACTTGTTGGAGAAGATTATCCACCTTTGGTTATAGCAGAAATCGGAATTAACCATAATGGAAGCTTAACAAAGGCTATAAGACTAATTGATGCAGCTAAAAAGGCTGGAGCAGAGATAGTTAAATTTCAATGCCATATAACCGAAAAAGAAATGATAAAAACTGAAATAATGCCTGGTAACGCAAATGAACCAATTTGGAATATAATTAAAAAATGTGAACTTAGTGAAAAAGAAGAAATCGAGATACAAAATTACTGTAAGAGTAAAAACATAATTTTTATTTCAACTCCTTTTTCAAGAGAAGCATCAGATAGACTAGAAAGAATGAATGTTTCCTGCTTTAAAATAGGATCTGGTGAATGTAATAATCTTCCTTTAATTGAACACATTGCAACAAAACATAAACCAATAATTCTTTCCACAGGTATGAACAATCTTAAAAGCATAAAAGAATCTGTAGATTTAATAAAGAAACACAATTGTCCTTTGGCAATTCTACACTGTACTAGCATGTACCCTACTCCTTTCACAAAGGTAAGACTTGGAGCAATTATAAAATTAAAAAGCTATTTTCCTTCTTCTGTAATAGGCCTGTCTGATCACTCCTTAGGCATAGCCACCGGAATTGCATCAATAGCTCTTGGATCTTCCATTGTTGAAAAACATTTTACCTTAGATAAAAATTGGGAAGGACCAGATAATATTATATCGATAGATCCAAATGAGCTGAAAGATTTAATATTGCAATCTAATAACGTTTGGAATGCTCTAAGTGATGATATGTCTATATTAGACGAAGAGTCTCCTGTGATTAATTTTGCATATGCATCTGTTACTACTATTAAGAATATTAAAAAGAATGAAAAATTTGGCCTAGATAACATCTGGGTAAAGAGACCAGGAAATGGTAAAATATTGTCTAAAGACTTTTATAAAGTACTTGGTCAGACTGCAAAAAGAGATTTGACAGAAGGCAAACAATTAGAACCAGATGATGTTTTAAATTTTAAATAAAATATATTTGGAAAAAAAATAACTTTAAAAAAAAAATAATTTTCTTTTCTGGCAACAGATCTGAATACAGCTTACAACTGCCAATAATCAGGTCCATTCAAATGAAAAAGCTTGATTATCATTTAATACTTTCAGGAACTCATCTAGACAAAGAATTTGGCTCTACTAAAAAAGAAGTTGTGCAAGATAATCTAAACAACATCTATAGTATTAATGTAGTTAATAAATTAGATCCTCCAGCTTCAATGGCTGTAGCAATGTCAAAAATTATCTATGAAGTAACAAAAATTATTCAGAAAACTAGACCCTCTATCTTTTTCTCATACGGTGATAGATACGAAACCTTTGCCGCAGCAATAGCCGCTCATCAAAATAATACTGTTCTTATGCATGCTGAGGGAGGAGACGTAACTAGCGGAGGAACTCATGATGATAACATAAGACATGCCATTTCAAAGTTAGCCCATTTCCATTTTCCTACAAACAAAGATTCATATAAAAGACTATTATCTTTAGGAGAGGAAAAATGGAGAGTTAATTTGGTAGGATTTACCGCTATAGACTTAATCAAAGAAAAAGAATATTCTAATACAATATATTTAAAATCTAAATATAATCTAAGTTCTACCAACCCTGTGATATTGTTTACACAGCATCCAATTAGTAATAATTTTAAAAACACTGAAAAAGAAATTGATTCATCTATTAGGGCATTAAAAAAAATTATTAAACTTTATAATGCAAAATGCTTCTTAACCTACCCAAATAGTGATGCTGGAAGTATGATTATTATCAAAAAGTTAAAGAAATTTGCATCTGAAACTAAAGATATTATACTAACAAAATCACTGGGAAGAAAAGATTACTGGGGTATACTAAGCCTCGCATTAGATCCACAATATAAAATAGTCTGCGTAGGAAATTCATCTTCTGGAATAAAAGAGACACCATCTTTCTATTGTCCTACAGTAAATATAGGATCAAGACAATTAGGTCGTTTGCAAGGGAAAAACGTCATTAACTGCTCACAAAACACAAATGAAATAGTGCATGCCATCAAAAGAAGTTTAACTGATAATAAATTTCTAAAATTATGCAAAACTTCTAAAAACCCCTATGGCATCGGAAATGCAGGAAAAAAAATTGCTAATGTGATAACTAAAGTTGAATTAAATAAAAAAAATCTTACTAAAAAAATTACTATATAAAACCAATGAAGAAAGAAATATTAATTATTATATTAGCTAGAGGTGGTTCGAAGAGACTAAAAAATAAAAATCTTAGAATTTTTAATGGAAAACCTTTAGTAATTTGGACAATAGAACAAGCATTAGATCTAAAAGGTTCATTTAAAATAGTACTTAGCAGTGAAAATGCAAACATAAAAAAAGTAGCAAAAAAATATAAAAATATAATTTTAATGGATAGACCTCTATATTTAGCAAAGGATAATACTTCGTCATTAAAAGTGATGCAGTATATTATTAAAAAATTATCCTTTGAAGGAAAAGTGGTCTTACTGCAACCTACCTCCCCTTTAAGAAAAAAGATTGACATTAAGAATGCGTTAAACAGATTATCAAGAGGTTCGAAAGCTGTAATGAGTATATGCAGAAGTTTACACTGTAGCGACCAATCAACACTTAGCAGACCAGGTCAAAAATTTTATTCCATAGACAGAAAAAAAAGAAAAATATACACACCCAATGGAGCTGTTTATGCAGCAACCACACAATGGATACAAAAGAATGAAAGCTTCTATAATGATACAGTTGATACTTTTGAAATGCCACTAGAAAGATCTATAGATATTGATTATGAATTTCAATTTTTAATGGCAGAAAGACTTTTAGAATTAAATGACAACTAATAAAAAAAAAATCACCTCACATAATCTACGTATAACTGCGCGTTTAGATATTAAAGGAGATAAAGTAGTAAAAGGGATAAATTTAGAAGGTATAAGAAAAGTTGGAGACCCTAAGATATTAGCAAAAAAATATTATAATCAAGGCATAGACGAAATCATTTATATGGATGTTGTTGCCTCTCTATATGGAAGAAATACAATTACAGAGTTTATAAAAGAAACAGCAAAGGAAATTTTTGTTCCATTAACAGTAGGTGGAGGAATAAGAAATCTAAGTGACATTAGATCCGTTCTCAAAAGTGGAGCTGACAAAGTTGCAATAAATACTCAAGCCATTAAAAAACCAGATTTTATTAAAGAAGCATCAGAAGCAGTAGGCTCTCAAGCTATAGTTGTATCAATAGAAGCAAAAAAACAAGCCAACTCTTTCTGGGAAGCATACTATGATAATGGAAGAGAAAAATCAGGAATTAATGTTTTAAGATGGGCTTCTCAAGTTGAAAAATTAGGTGCAGGAGAACTTTTAGTCACTTCAGTTGATAAAGAAGGATTAAAACAGGGAATGGATATTGAACTCCTCTCACTAATAAGAAAAGAGGTTTCAATCCCAATAATCTTTAGTGGAGGAGTAGGGAACGCAAAACATATTATTAAAGCAGCACCATATGCAGACGGAGTTGCTATAGCAAGTATTCTTCATTACAATGAATCTGATATAAAGTATATCAAAAGGTCCATATATAAAGAAGGAGTACTTACTCGTTTACCTCAATAATACATTTACTTAGACACAATATTAAGATTTTTAGATATTTTTAATATTTTATAATTATCTATTATGATCATAAAAGTTTTGATAGTAGGATCCTATGAATAATAAAATATATGTTATTGACTATGGTTATGGAAATATTCATTCGATAGTTTCTGCCTTAAAAATACTCGGATATGAAGTTAAGATTTCAAACAAACCAAATGAAATAAAATC
>CAYRXL010000021.1:0-1568 GCA_964428295.1 uncultured Alphaproteobacteria bacterium | reverse complement strand
GGAGTAGGTGCATTTGGGCAAGCTATGAATTCTTTAAAAAGACTAGGATTAGATGATGCTATTAAAGAAGCTATTCTAAATCAATCTTTTTTATTGGGTATTTGTTTAGGATACCAAATGTTATTTGATGAAAGTGAAGAATTTGGACGATACGATGGGCTAAAATTCGTAAAAGGGAAAGTGGTAAAACTTTCAGATATTAGTATTTATAACAGAATACCTAATGTCGGATGGAGCCAATTAATATTAAAAAATAAATCAGATGGTATCCCTAAATCATTTAATAATAAAATGGTTTATTTTGTGCACTCATATGTACCTATAGTAGATGATATTAAAAAAGTAAGTTCTTATATCAATTTTGGAGATCATCAGATTCACGCTTCAGTTCATTCAAATCAGATTATTGGATTCCAATTTCATCCTGAAAAAAGCGGAAAAATAGGGCTTAAAATACTAGATAATTCTCTCAAATTATTGAATAATCCTTAAAGGGGTAAAATTGAGAAAACTTTACATAAAAAAAGAGTTATATCTTAACGATAATGACACTATTTTAAAAGCCATGCAAAGGCTAGATAATAGCGATAGAACATTTCAACTAATATTAAATAATGGTAAAATTCTCTTAGGAACCATAACTGATGGGGATATAAGGAGGTCTATACTAAAAGGGATAAATATCAAAGAAAGCATTGCTAAAGCAATGAATAATAAACCAATATACAGTTATGAAGAAGAACAGAGTAAGCACAAAAGTATTTTAGAATCAATCCCTTCAATCATTAAATTTTTACCTATAGTAAATAAAAAAAAGGAGCTTCAATACGTCTTAATAAATAAATATGAAGAAACATTTAAAACAGCAATAATAATGGCAGGAGGCTTTGGGAAAAGACTTGGAGACAAAACAAAAAATATGCCTAAGCCTCTACTGAAGATTGGCAGCAAAAACATATTAGAATTAATTATAAATAAGTTAGAAAATGCTAACTTCAACAAAATATATGTCTCAACATACTATCTACACAAAAAGATAGAGAGCTTTATTAAGAATAATTATAGAAACAAGAACATTAATGTTCTTGTAGAAACTAATCCCATGGGAACTGCTGGAAGTATCAACTTAATAACAGATAATTTCAAAACACTATTAGTTATAAATGGAGATGTATTAACTGATGTGGATTTAAAATCATTGTATACATTTCATCACGAAAATAACAACGACATCACTTTAACAGTTGCCAATTACGGCTTTAAGATACCATTTGGATTAGTAAAGTTTGATGATAAATTAAACTTAAAATCTATAGAAGAAAAACCACTGATTAACAACTTCGTCCTAAGTGGCATTTACTGTTTAAATAGGAATGTCTGTAGCTTAGCAAACGGTGATTATTTAGATATGACAACTCTAATATCACGCGCTATTAAAATTAAAAAGAAAATAGGTATATTCCCTATATATGAATATTTGCAAGATATTGGAAGTACAGATGATTTTTAAAAAGCAAAAAAATAAAACAGTTAAATACTATAATATTTGTATAAACATAATATTTAAA
>CAYRXL010000020.1:15462-17611 GCA_964428295.1 uncultured Alphaproteobacteria bacterium | reverse complement strand
GGGTGGAGATTGGGGTTGATGATAATGCCAGAAAATTTAATAGAAAGGTCAGCTTTGATAGCTATGAATATGTATTTATCTCCTTCGTCAATATCGCAATATGCAGCAATGGGAGCATTTGAGGATTATGTGGAATTAGACAACAATGTAAAGCAGTATAAAAAAAATAGAGACATACTAATTGGAGGTCTTAAAAAATGTGGAATTAAAAATTTTTCTAAACCTGATGGAGCTTTTTATCTCTATGTAGATATATCTCATATGAATTTACAGTCAGAAAAGTTCTGTAGAAACCTTTTACACCAAGCAAACGTAGCTGCGGTTCCTGGAGTAGACTTTGATAAAGCTAGAGGAAGTAGTTTTGTTAGGTTTTCCTACTCCAGATCTGAACAAGAGATTTATGATGCTGTTTATAAGATGGAGAAGTGGCTTGGCTGAAAACAAACAACACTTAGCTTATATTTTTTTGCCACCATCCTGCTCTTTTTGATTTTTTGTCAGTACTCTTTTCATTGGATTTATCTTTTTGTTTTTCATTGGCGCTGTTTATTTTAATTTTTTTAGATTTTCTAGGTATTCTTTGAATAGTTGTTACTTCTTTTTTACTTTCATCATTAGAAGCATTATTTTCAATTTTTGATTTTACTTTTTTACTTTTTATATTTTTATTATTTGTATAGGTTTTACTAGAATCTACTTTTTTATTTAAAACCTTTCTAGAATTTCTAGCTGTCCCTGTGTTTTTCTTTTTCTGATCATTAGTCTCTTTAATTTCTTCATCCTTTGATTTCTTATTACTTTTATATCTAATTTTCGTGTTTGCAGTTTGAATATTAATAGAACTGATATTTTGAGGTTTTACACCATCAAAATCATCGTCATATTTTCTTTTTACAACGTTTCTTTTCGTATTACTTTTAGATTTTGGTTTGTTTGTTTTTTTAATAGGCTTAATTTTATTATTAGCCTTTTCTCTACCTATCTCTTCTATTTTTTTCGAAGTATCCTCATTAAATGAAGAAAATACTTTTTTTTCATCCGCGATTATTGAAAACTGATTTTCTTTATACAGATTATTTGAGATTATTTTAAGTTCAAAGTTTCTAGTTTTTTCAATGTTTGTGATGAAATTTCTTTTATAATTGAATATGTATTCTGCTACTTGTGGATTCAGTTCTAAGAATATCTTTAAGGATTTTTGTTGAGAAGCAAATTCTTCTACCGACCTTAGAATAGATAGGGTTTGGGATTCAGTGGACCTTACCGTACCTGTTCCTAAACATGAGTTGCAGATTTTATAGTTTTTTTCTATTAAACTAGGCCCTAATCTTTGTCTTGACATTTCTAATAAACCAAATGGTGAAATTCTACCAATTTGTATTCTTGCCCTATCTGATCTAATAGAGTTTTTTAGAGTGTTTTCTACAGTGTAATTATTTCTTCTTCTATTCATATCAATAAAATCTATTACAATTAAACCAGCCAGATCTCGAAGTTTTAGTTGTCTAGCAATTTCAACTGCTGCTTCTACATTAGTTTTAAGTGCTGTAGCTTCGATATCTCTTTCTTTAGTAGATTTACCAGAGTTTACGTCTATTGCGACCAGTGCTTCTGTAGGAGATATTATTATAGAACCTCCTGATTTTAGTATTACTTCAGGCCCATGAATTATTTCCAATTTTTTTTCAATATCGTAATTAGAGAATATTGGCTTTTTAAGGTTATTTTTTTTTATTACATTAGCTTTGCTTGGGAGTAAAGTTTTCATATACGATTTTGCGAGTTTGTAGGCATCGTCACCTTCAATAAAAACCTCTTTAATATCAGGTATGTAATGGTCTCTTATGGCTCTTTTAATAATATGGTTTTCTTCGTGAACCAGTATAGGGGCTAGGGATTTTAGGGTTGTATTTCTTATTTGATTCCAAAGTCTTAGAAGATAATTAAAATCTCTTTTGATTTCTAATTTAGTTCTCTCTGATCCGGCAGTTCTCAATATTACTGACATTTCTTTGGGAATAGCTAATTTATCCAAAACATCTTTCATTTTTTTTCTTAAATTAAATGATATTTTTCTGCTTATTCCACCCGCATTACTTGAATTTGGCATTAATACACAATATCTACCTGCTAAAGATATAAATGTTGT
>CAYRXL010000020.1:0-15452 GCA_964428295.1 uncultured Alphaproteobacteria bacterium | reverse complement strand
GCTGCACCTTTATTTCCTCTTTCTTCCTTAACTACTTGAACTAAAAGTATTTGCCTTTTTTTGATTACTTCTTGAATTTTATATTTAGAATAAAGTCTACTTCTTCTTATACTTGCTTTTTTATCATTTAGTTCTTTATCGCTGTTATCTATAGTATCTATCTCAGGTGTAATTAAATCACCTATTTCATCATCTTGTGTTATTTTTTCTTGGTTTTGATTGTTTGTACTTTCTTTATTCTCTTCAATCTTATTACTGTCGTTTGGAAAACCATTATCCTTTAAAAGTTTTTCCTTATCAGATACAGGAATCTGAAAATAATTGGGATGAATCTCATTAAATGACAAGAAACCATGCTTAGTATTTCCGTAGTCAACAAAAGCAGCCCTTAGGGATGGCTCTACTCTCATTACTTTTGCTAAGTAAATATTGCCCTTAACTTGGTTTTTTGTTGATGTTTCATGATCTAACTCTTCTATTATATTGTCGTCCGAAACAACTATTCTGATTTCTTCTTGATGAGCTGCATCTATAATCATGCGCTTTTTCATTTTTTTCTAAACTCCGTCTTTTATGGTCCTTAAAGAAAATACAAAGACTATTAATATCATAAAAAATATAATATAATATAAATCTATACATAAAAATATAAAACTCAGTCTTATTGCTGATAAAATTCAATTCATTAATTCCTTCAAATATTAATTGTTAAATTACTAGGAGAAATGTATAAATTTATTTTCATAGAAACTCTTATTTTAACTTTTACGTTTATACTATCAGGATATAAAAAAAATAGAAATCCTATAAAGTATATATTGTCTATTTTTATTCAAATTATATATAACATATAAATGATAGTTAAACATTTAAAAATAAATATTTAATGACTCGCTACTTACTTTTAATATTTTTTGTTTTGGTTCCACTTTTAGGTAACACAGAAGATACTGTTATTAAAAATATAAGAGTTTCTGAAAATGAATTAGTGACTAGGATAGTCTTGGATGCTACTCATGATATGCCTTTCACTGTTTTTACTTTAGATGATCCTCCTAGGCTAGTGATAGACGTTGAGGCAGAGAAATTCAAAAAATCTAAATTAAATGCTACAAATTTAATAAAAAATTACAGGGTAGGAAGTCCAGAGAAAGGAGTATTTAGAATAGTTTTTGATCTTAAAAATAATGCTAATATTGAAAAAAGTTTTACTTTGGAGAAAAATGGAAAGAGTAGCTTTAGAATTGTAGTTGACCTTACTCAAAATCAAATTACAAAAAAAAATGTAAAACAGAAAAAGAGATCAAAAAAGATTTTTGTAGTTACTATTGATCCAGGGCATGGAGGGATAGATCCTGGTGCTACAAATAAAATCGTTAAAGAAAAAAATTTAACATTAAAATCATCAAAAGAATTAAAGGCAATTATTGAAAATTTAGGATATAAAGTCGTTTTAACAAGAGATACAGACACCTATATTTCACTTTCAAAGAGAAGAAAAATTGCTAGAAATGTAAATTCAGATTTATTTATATCAATACATGTAGACGCTGTACCGAATAACTCTACTAGAGGGACTTCTATTTATACTCTCTCAGAGAGGGCATCAGACAGGTTGTCAGCAAGACTTGCTGAAAGAGAGAATAAGGTAGATATCATTGCAGGCGTTAATTTAGAAAATGTTGATAACGAAGTAGCCTCAATATTATTAGATCTGACTAGAAGAGATACTAAAAATTCCTCGATAGTGATAGCAGAGGAATTTATTGTGCAAGCTAGGAGCAACGGTAACCGTTTATTAAAGAGGCCTCACAGACAAGCTGGATTTGCAGTGTTAAAACTACCTGACATACCTTCTGTACTTGTAGAATTAGGATTTTTATCAAACATGAAAGATTCTAAACTCTTACAAGAAGAGAAATATAGAAAAAAATTGTTAGAAAGTCTGGCGCAAGTTGTAGATAACTATTTTAAAAAAAGAGAGGACTCAAATTATTAGTTTTTAGATCCTCTATATGTGCCTAATACTTTACTATCCACCTTCCTCAGGAGTTATACCTTGAGCAGGGCCGCCTAATTCTGAATCGTCTTCATTAGTTTTTTGAGGGGGATTAAAATTTATGTTTTCTATTTCTTCAAATACCGCTTGGTAGGTATTATAATCTTTAGATCCTCTATGGGTACCTTCTTTTAACATTCTTTTTGCTATAGAATTAAAAGGACAGCCTCTATATTCAATACTATTTATTCTTTGAACCCAATTTCCTGCTAAGTCAATTTTGCATGATCCAGATGATTCACTTATTACTTCAGTTAAAACTAATGTTCTAGTGTTAACCCCTAATCCACTTAATATGTTTACACTGAGATTATAATTTAAATTAGGTATTTCATAGAGATTTCCATCTATGTCTAATACCAATGTGCCTATTGAAGCTCTTACTCCTTTAAAAGTCTTAGGTAATATAAAAAACAGTAATTTTTCTTGTGCATCTAATATATTTCCTCCCAGTAGAGAGAAACTGAGTAATCTTGCTTCAGCAACATCTGTTGTAGCTACCACATTGTTTTTTCCAAAGAATACTTCTTTAACTTCTTCTGATAGTAGTTCCATAATTACATTTTGCTGTGTCGCAAAATCATTCATTAATACATTAATCGCATCATATAGACTAATAGGTTTTGGTGTTACTTGCTTTTTTATAAAATCTAAAATCACTCTATTCTGATTTTTTGTGGCTAGAGTAAATGCTGATAGCATATCATTATATGGGAGTTCATATGCACCTAATAGGGTGTTACCAAAAAAAACAACCTCTGAACAATCACTTAATACAAGTACTATTTTGGAAGTAAATTTTTCAAATATTTGTAAATCTTGAGGGTTTAGTGATGAAAAATTCTTTAGAGCCATTCTTATAGGTCTAGAATCTTTTAGTTGGTTTGCATAGTGCTTAACTTCTTGTTGCTTAAGTTCGGCGTTACTTATTCTTGGTCCTTCTGGATTATTAGGTTTAGCGTAGGGCTCTATATCCTGCTTTATGAAATCCAATATTTGATTATTACTACTTATCCTGCATTTTTCCTTCTTTTGTTGAGCAATAGTAATAGTTGGAATTATTAGAAGAACTAATAAAAATAATAAAATATCTTTAAATTTAGAACTTGTTTTTTTCACAATTAATCTTTCAATTATTAGACTACTTTAAGTTTTTGAACAATTGCAATATTTATGCCTATATAATAATAATTTTAATTTTATTAAACTTATTGAAATCATTTGGTTTCCAAGCTTTTAAATCAGTTATTCTTTTTTTATTTAATGCTATTATAAGCCATACCATGTTTAACTCATTTATAGAATCTATATCTTTTCTTGATGCATCTGACTCTACTTTAGGATGTTAATTGTAATGCCCAATTATTTTATTTTTACTTCATCTTAAATTTTTTTCAACTCTAATTCTTAAGATTGGGTCTATTTCAAATCTGTTGAGTGATTTTGCTATATTTTTGCTTTTTATAGCATATTCTACTTTGCTGTAATCAGTGCCAACCAATAATCCACATATTTCCCTTGGAAAATAAGTCATTGCCTCATTTTTAATATAGTCTACTGTATCTTTATAAATATGAATCATATAGGTATTTAGTTATTAATTTCTATTGTTTTTAATATCTCTCCACTAGAAGGACGTATTATTATTATCAAGTAATTATTTCCTTTAGAGAATGTAAGAACTAGATTTGAATCTAAAGAAGAGGTGTGAATTAGGGACATTCCTTTGGATTTATAGGTATCTATTTTAACTGCTTTGTCTGAATCCTTATCAAATAGCGTACTTTTTTTATTTTCCATTCTATTTAGTAAGGTAACAACCAGTATAATAGTACCGATTAATATCAAAACACCCATAAAAATTACTAGAAACTTTAATAACCTCATAATATAACAATATATTAGAAAAAATATAAAGATGTCAGAAAAAAAATACATTTTTAGAAATAAATATGAAAAGCTTCGACTGGACAAATTTTTAAGCATTAAAATGGAATCATTAAGTAGAAGTTTGATCCAGTCATTGATAAAAAATAAAAGAGTAAAGGAAAATAATATTTTAATAGATGATTCAAATTATAAAACTAAAGAAAATGATATTATAGAACTAAAACTAACTGATCCTAAACTAAGAACTTCTGAGACACAGAGTGTTACTATAAAAATAATATATGAAGATGATAGTATTTTAGTAATAGATAAAAACCCAGGTATACTTACTCATAGATCTGATGATAACAATAATCTAAATTTGGTTGATGTAATACAGAATCAATATAACATAAAATTGGCAAAAATAGGTGGTAGCAAGAGACCTGGTATAGTTCATAGACTGGATAAAGATACATCGGGTCTGCTGGTTATGGCTAAGACCGATGAAGCCCATGTTGCTTTGGCACATGATTTTGGCCTAAGAAATATAAAAAGAACGTATACTGCAGTTGTTTGGAGTGTTCCTATTCCTAAAAAAGGTAAGATAGATAGTTCAATTGGAAAAGATAAGTCTAATTGGAGAAAGATGAAAGTAGATAGTAAAGGTAAATACTCTTTGACTAATTATTTAGTGACTAATACATTCAAAAGTCTAGCATCAATTGTAGATTGTAATCTTTCAACAGGAAGAACGCATCAAATAAGGGTTCATATGTTATCTATCGGGTGTCCAGTTATAGGAGATCAACTTTATTCGAGGGGGAGAAATACTCCTCAAGGAATAAATGAAAAACTAAATAGAACTATAAAAGACTTTAAAAGACAAGCTCTTCACGCTAAAATTTTGGGATTTAAACATCCTGTAAACAAGAAGGAACTGGTATTTAAGAGTATGATTCCTTATGATATTAAAAAATTAGTGAAATGTCTTAAAGAAGAGATAAATTAGTATATTTTCAATTTTTAAAACAATGAAAGTTTGATTTGACAAATTATTCCTTGCCAACATTATCTTCAGAAGGATCTCTTGAAAGGTATCTTCGTGAAATTAGAAAGTTTCCTATGCTTGAAGCTAAAGAAGAGTTTACTTTGGCTAAAGCTTGGAAAGAGAGAAAAGATATAGATGCGGCTCACAAGCTAGTTACATCACATTTGAGATTAGTGGCAAAGATAGCTATGGGTTACAGAGGATATGGTCTTCCTATATCTGATTTAATATCTGAAGGAAATATAGGTTTGATGCAGGCAGTTAAGAGATTTGATCCTGATAGGGGGTTTAGGTTAGCAACTTATGCAATCTGGTGGATAAGAGCAGCCATTCAAGAGTATATTTTACATTCCTGGTCATTGGTAAAGATAGGGACTACGGCTGCACAGAAAAAACTTTTTTTTAATTTGAGAAAGATTAAAAATGAATTGAGGTTAATTAATGAAAAGGAATTAAAGCCGATAGATGCAAAAATAATTGCTAAAAAACTATCAGTTGCTGAAAAAGAAGTAGTTGAAATGAATGGAAGAATGTCTGGACACGATCATTCATTGAACGCCCCATTAAAGAGTGATACAAGTTCAGAATGGCAGGATTGGTTAGTAGATGATAATTCTGAAAACCAAGAAGAAAAACTTTTAGATAGTGAAGATTACAAGTATAGAAAATCTTTGTTAGGAAATGCATTGACTCAGCTTAATGAGCGAGAAAGGTTTGTTTTTACATCACGAAGAATTAATGAAAAAATCTCTACTTTAGAGGAATTAAGTATAAAATTTGGTGTAAGTAGAGAACGAATTAGGCAAATAGAAGTAAGGGCTTTTGAAAAGGTACAAACTTATATAAAGAGGGCAGTTAAGTCTAGAGATAACATAGAACTATTAACTTTGGATAAAAAATCTAAATAAAACATCAATCTTCTTCAAAAGGGTTTCTAAATAAAATTGTATCTTCTCTTTCAGGACTAGTAGATATAATTGTTATTGGAATACCTACTAATTTCTCAATCCTCTTAATATATTTTTTAGCATTTATAGGAAGTTCGTTCCAATCTCTTATACCTTTAGTGTTTTTTTCCCATCCTGAGCATTCCTCATAAACTGGTATTAAGTTTGTATTATTATTTAAGTTTGATGGCATATATTTTATCATTTTTCCATGGTATTTATATGACGTACATATTTTTATTTTTTTGAAAGTATCGAGGACATCAAGTTTGGTTAAAGCTATTCCTTCCATTCCTGAAACAATTACAGATTTTTTAAGCATAACCGTATCAAGCCAACCGCATCTTCTTTTTCTTCCTGTTACTGTTCCAAATTCATTTCCTATATCCCCTAACTTCTGTCCTATTTTATTTTTCTGCTCTGATGGAAATGGCCCTTCTCCAACTCTAGTCAAATAAGACTTCGTTATTCCCAAAGTATAACAAGATTTTATATTTCCTACTCCGCTACCAATCGATGATTGTGCAGATATCGTATTTGATGAAGTTACAAAAGGATATGTTCCATGGTCTATATCAAGCATTACTCCCTGGGCACCCTCAAATAGTATTTTTTTTCTTTTTATAATTGCCTTACTTAGTTCTCTCCATGAGGAATTAGTAAACGGTTTTATTAGTTTTGAAATTTTTAACAATTTATTGATTAGATCTTCAGAATCTACTTTTTTTATTCCGAGCCCAGACCTTAAAGGATTGTGATGTGAGAGAGCATTTTTTAATTTTTTCTGTAGCATTGCGGTATCATATAGGTCACATACTCTTATTGACCTTCTTCCAACTTTATCTTCATAAGCAGGACCAATTCCTCTACCTGTAGTTCCTATTTTTATTCCTGTCAAAGAATTTTCTCTGCCCATGTCTAGATCTTTATGATAGGGAAGTATAAGTGTTGCGGTATCGGAAATAGTAAGAATGTTTTTATTGATGTTAACACCTTGTTTTCTTTGCCTTTTTATCTCTTCAATGAGAGCCCAAGGATCAATTACTACAACATTTCCTATTATTGATTTGATCCCTCTAACTACCCCAGATGGTAAAAGACTCAATTTATAGGTTATATTATTGACTACTAATGTATGTCCAGCATTATGTCCTCCTTGAAACCTAACAACTAAATCAGCCCTATTAGATAACCAATCAACTATTTTTCCTTTTCCTTCATCTCCCCATTGAGAACCTATAACTGTGACGTTAGACATTGTTTTTATCTATTATGTTTATGCGTTTTCCTTTTTTATCAATAATTGCATTACAACCTAAATTTTTTGCTTCTTTTAGATGATTATTAGATTCTTTTAATCCCTTAATTACCACTTTGTTTTCTTTTCTAATTTTCTTTTCTAAATTTTCTTCTATGTCTATTGGTATATACACAGGACTTTCTAATTTGCACTCAAAGCTTTTGATGACTTTATCCATCATTAGAGAAATACCAACTGCATTTTCACCAGACATAAGAAGATAATTTCCTCCTATACCAAGTTCGTTAGAATGTTTAGAGTCATATAGAGTATAGCCAAATTCGTTATAGTAATTGAATCCTCTAGTCTCAGTTGGATCAATAGTTATCTTAAGTTCTGGTACTCTACGCGAAACTTCTTTGCATAATACTAAAGAGTTAGTTAATTTTTCCTTTATTATACTTGGTAATTCAACTGAATCTATTATCTTTTCAATGTTTTTTAAATTTCCTGTTAGTCTTATTAATTTTTCCATAATGTCAGAGTTTTTACCCTTTAGCATAGTTATATCTTTATTAGTAAATGCTTCTTTTAAAGAGATGCCTTCTCTAGAGTTGAAGTCAATTATTTTTTTTAATTCTGACATTATGGATGGAATAGTAAAATCAATTGTTATATTACTAATTCCTAATTTGTTTAATATATTGTATGTTGTTGATAGCACTTCAATAATTCCATTTGTAGTTGGTGCTCCTATTAATTCGGCGCCTATTTGCTTAAATTGCCTTTCTTTATATATAGCGTTAGTTTTATTTCTTAAAACTTCTCCTGCATATATTAATCTAAGAGGTCTAGGAAAGTTTTTAAGTCTGGTTTGAGATATACGTGCTATTTGACTTGTTATGTCTGGTCTCAAATTCATTATTCTGTTGGAATTTGGGTCCATCAAACTAAATGATTCCAAATCTTTGGGAGAAATTATTCCTTGATTTATAGTATCTTCGTATTCCATTAGCGGGGGTTTTATTAATTTATATCCATATGAAATAAAATTATCTAAGAATTTTCTGGTTGCGACTTCTTCTTTAGTTGCTTCTTCGGATAATAAATCCTTTAATCCTTCAGGAAGTAATTGATTGTTTATTTGTTTATTAATAACTATTATTTTTAATTTAAAGCATTTAAAACGAAAGTCTTTTTACAAATTTTACATTTGGTAAATTATTTAGTTTTTTTACTATTTCGTCTGGGATTTTTTGGTCTATAGAAATTAAGGCAACTGCTTCTCCAGCATTATCTCTTCCAAGATTAAAGGTTCCAATGTTAATATTTTCTTTGCCTAACGCTGTTCCTAACGCACCAATAAAACCAGGCTTATCAGTATTTGAAATTAGTAACATATTTGTTGTTAGCTCCGATTCTATTTTCATTCCCATTATTTCAATAATTCTTGGGGTGTCAGAAAATAAGCTTCCTGAGAAAATTACTGTCCTATTTTCTGTTTTAACTTCAAGTCTTATTTCAGTCAAATAATCTCCTCCTGTTTCTTGAAATGAAGTTATTATTTCTATATTTCTTTGTTTTGCTATAATTTCAGAGTTAATTATATTTACAGCCTCCATTCTAGTACTAAAAATTCCTGCAAGAAGATTTCCTACTATAGGTTTTGTGTTTATCTTAGCAGCGTATCCCATAAAATAAATTTTGATTTTTGCTATGCTTGATTCAGTGATTTGTCCACAGAGTTTTCCTAAATTATTTGCTAAATCAAGGTATGGTTTTAGTTTAGAGGCATCTTCCATAGTAATCGAAGACATGTTCAAAGCATTTACTATTGCTCCATTTATTAAATAGTCTGACATTTGTTGTGCGATTTGTATAGACACATTTTCTTGAGCTTCATTTGTTGAAGCTCCTAAATGTGGAGTTGCTATTACATTGTCAAGCCCAAATAGAATATTTTTATAACTAGGCTCAGTTGAAAATACATCTATCGCAGCTCCAGCCACATGACCGCTATTAATAAATGTTTTTAGATCTTCTTCTACAATCAAGCCTCCTCTTGCACAATTTATTAGTCTTACACCCTTCTTGCATATTTCTAAAGATTCTTTATTAATTATTCCTTGAGTTTTTTCAGTTAGAGGAGTGTGTAAAGTGATAAAATCTGAACTAGAAAATAAAGTATTTAAATCTACTCTAACAACACCTTTTTCTGTAGCTTGCTCTTCTGATATAAAAGGATCATAAATAATAATTTTCATTTTTAAGGAGGAAGCTCTTTCTGCAACTAATGACCCAATATTTCCACAACCAATAATACCCAGAGTTTTTCCAAAAATTTCTACTCCCATAAATTTAGATTTTTCCCATTTTCCTAAATGTGTTGAGGCACTAGCTTGAGGGATATTTCTTGCCATGGACATTAATAGCGCTATCGTGTGTTCAGCCGTAGTAATAGAGTTGCCATAAGGAGTATTCATAACTACAATACCATTTTTTGTGGCAGCCTCTATGTCTATGTTATCTATACCAATTCCTGCTCTGCCGATTACTTTCAATTTATCAGCTTTTGATATAATATTGCTCGTGATTTGAGTATTAGATCTAATTGCTATTCCTTGATAATTTTTTGAAATAGTTGCGATTTCACTCTCAGATAAGCCAATTTTTTTATCAACTTTAATATTATTACTTACAAAAACTTTTTCTGCTTCATAGCTTAATTTATCTGCTATTAGAACTTTTATCAATTTATCACCTAATCCTTATTAATTACTATTTTTTCGTACGCCCATTCCAACCAAGACATAAGTATCTTTATATCTCGATAATTTACTGTAGCTCCTCCCCAGATTCTTATACCTAATGGTGCATCTCTATAGGAATTTATGTCAAAGGCTACATTCTCTTCCTCCAATAGTTGTAAAATTTTATCTATTTTTTCTTTTCTTATTTCTTCACTATGAGAGTTAAATTTCTTATCTGTAATCACTAGACATATTGAAGTTGAAGATCGCGAATCTGGAGAAACAGCAAGAAATTCAAGCCAGTCTATATTTAATACAGCATTTTGTACTATTTTTAAATTATATTTACTTAATTCTATTGTTTTACTTAGGCCTCCTATCTTTTTAATCCAATTAAGTGAATCTAAAACATCTTCTATGCAGAGCATTGATGGGGTATTGATGGTATTTCCTTCAAAAATTTTATCATTTACTTTCCCTGAGTTGGTCAGTCGAAATATTTTAGGTATGGGCCATTTGGGAGTATAGTTATTTAGTCTATTAATAGCTTTTGGACTTAAAATAATCATTCCGTGCTGTGCTTCTCCTCCTAGAGTTTTTTGCCATGAGTAAGTTGTTACGTCAAGTTTTTCCCATGGTAAATTCATAGAGAAAATTGCTGAGGTAGCATCGCATATAGTTAATCCTGATCTTGATTTATTAATCCAATCACCATTAGGAAGACAGACTCCTGAGGTGGTTCCATTCCAAGTGAATACTATATCTTTACTAAAATTTATATTTTTTAATTCTGGAAGATAACCATAATTAGCAGATATAACTTTTGTGTTCTCTATTTTCAATTGATTTAATATATCATTTACCCATATCTTGCCAAAGCTTTCCCATGCTAATATTTCTATATCTCTTTCTCCTAACATAGACCACATAGCCATCTCCATGGCTCCAGTGTCTGATGCAGGTACTAGAGCAATCTTATAATCTTTGGGTATATTTAAAAGCTCTCTGCTCAGCGATATTATTCTGTTTATTTTTTCAAGAGCAGGTCTAGATCTGTGTGATCTCCCCACTAAAGCATTAGATAGAGTGTTGGTTGACCAACCTGGTCTTTTAGCACAAGGACCTGAAGAAAAGTTAGGATTAGTTGGTTTATGAATTGGCTTATTAATCATGTTTTAGTACGTTTCTTAATTTTATATAGATAGAGTTAGAGATTTTATAAACAAAGATATAACTTTCTATTTTAATATGTCAATTATGAAGAAGAATTTAATATATTATTTAAATAAGTAATTTAATACATTACTTCCATGTCCTATCTTATACGAAGATTTAATTGCTTTATGTACAAACTTATGTGCTTTTTTAACAGAATCATTTACTGATAAATCGCTTGCAATTCCTGATGCTATTGCACTTGCTAGAGTACATCCAGTTCCGTGAGTGTTTATAGAATTAATTTTAGGGCTATTATAGCAATAAAACTTTTTCCCATTATACAATACATCAGATGTTTTGGAATTATTTAAGTGCCCTCCTTTTATGAGAACATATTTTGAACCAAATTTAATTAACAATTTTGCTGCTTTTTTCATATCTGTGACATTATTAATTTTTCTTTTTAAAAAAAATTCTGCTTCAGGTATATTGGGAGTTATCAAGGTGGCTTTTGCAAATAATTTAGTTAATTCTGTAATGCAATTTTTAGATAAAAGAGCTTCGCCTGTCCCAGCATTAATTATTGGATCTAGAATAATCGGAACGTTTCTAAAAAAAACATCCATTGCCTTAACTACTATAATAATTGTTTGTTTATCATTGAGCATTCCTATTTTTACACATGATATATTAAAATCTTTGGCTATACATTCAATTTGTTTATAAGTGAAATCTGGATTGATTGGAAAAATTGAATTTAGTCCCATTGTGTTTTGTGCAGTGAGAGCGGTTATAACTGATGTAGCATAAAATCCTAGTGTTGTTATAGTTTTAATATCAGCCTGAATACCTGCTCCTCCTCCTGAATCAGAACCACCTATTACTAGAATAGGCTTCATGAGTTAGTAAAAATTGTTTTATTGATTGCTTTTAGAGCTTCATTCATAGCGTTGTTAATGAGTTTGTTGTTATTTGCTTCGATCATTACTCTCAATTTGTTTTCCGTACCTGAGAGTCTAAATATTATCCTTACTTGATTAGATGACTTTATTTTTAAAATATTTGTATCTTTTTCTAGTGTTTTTAATATAGCATTTGGATTTAAATTTTCTTTTAATTCAACACTTTTGACCACTTGTGGCAATGGTTTAAATAGATTAGCCATTTTAGATAATTTATTATCAGTTGACTTCATTAAGGATAGTATTTCTATAGATGCTCTTAGTCCGTCTCCTGTAGCTTGATTTCCAAGTATTATATGACCCGAAGGTTCCCCTCCAAGACAAAAATTGTTTTTTTTCATGCAATCTAGAATGTATCTATCTCCAACAGGGGTTCTTATAAAATTTATGTTGTTGTTATTTAAGTAGTTTTCTAATCCTTGGTTGGAAAAACTAGTTCCTACTACAGTATTTTTATTTAATTTTCCAAATTTTTTCCAGGTAGAAGCAACTATTGCAATTATTTTATCTCCATTAATTATTTCACCTTTTTCAGATGCAATTATACACCTATCAGCGTCACCGTCTAAAGATATACCCAAATCAGCTTTGTTTTTTATAACTGCTCTGCTCATTTCTTTTGGAAATGTTGATCCACAGTTTTTATTTACATTGGTACCATCGGGTTCAATGTTGATTGGTATAACTTCTGCACCCAGTTCCCATAAAAGTTTTTGAGCTACTCTATAAGAAGCTCCATTCGCACAATCTATTACCACTTTTATTCCATCTAATCTTAAATTATCTGAAAAAGTAGATTTAATATATTCAATGTATCTTCCACCCGCATCTTCAATTCTTTGAGCTCTTCCCAGTTTTGTGGAATCAACTGTCATTTCATCAAGATTCTGATCCATCAGTTTTTCTATCAAAAGTTCTGAATCGTCAGTTAACTTCGTTCCATCCGGTCCGAAAATTTTTATACCATTGTCCTCGTAAGAGTTATGAGATGCAGATATCATGACACCAATATCACACCTCATTGATGTTACTAGTGCAGATATTCCCGGAGTAGGTAGTGGGCCTGCTAAATATACATTCATGCCCATACTCAGAAATCCTGATACTAATGCTGGTTCTATAGTGTATCCTGATAACCTGGTGTCTTTTCCTATAAGAACGTGGTGTCTATGTTCTCCTCTGGTGAAAAAATGTCCTGCAGCCATACCCAATTTTAATGCTATGCTTGCATTCATTTCAGAACTGTTTACTCTTCCCCTTATACCATCTGTACCAAAATATTTTTTCAGTCCACTTTTCAAATTATTATCTCTCTTTCAAATTTTTATATTTCAATATTTACTGCCTTAAAAAGTGAAATAGCTTGAATTGTCTCTTTCACGTCGTGAACTCTTAAAATTCTGGCACCGTTCATATACGCATGTATAGCAAGAGCTAGTGATCCAGGAAGTCTCTTATTAGGCTCCACATTACAATGTTTTCTACCTATCAAACTTTTTCTTGAAACACCAACTAATACAGGGCATCCAAGGTTCATTAAGATTAATAAGTAACTAAGAATATGAAAATTATGTTTGTCCAGTTTACCAAAACCTATACCAGGATCAATTATAATTCTATTTTTATTGACTTTATGCTTTTCAAGTAATTTTATTTTACTTTCTAAGTAATCTAGTACCTCTAAACTAGGATTTATATATTTAGGATTGTTTTGCATGATTGTAGGGTCCGAAGGACAATGGTTAAGTATATATAGACAATTACTTTCTGCTAGTATATGTAAAGTCCTATTATCATGTTCTAACCCAGACGTATCATTGATTATGTCTGCACCAGCTAGAATGGCCTCTTTTATGGTTTTTGAGTTTCTTGTATCACATGAAATCAAAATGTTTCTGTTTGTTAGTTCCTTTATAACTGGTATAACTCTCTTTATTTCTAAATTAGCACTTATAGGTTTTGAGAAAGGTTTAGTAGATTCTCCTCCGATGTCAATTATGTGAGCACCTTCAGAGATTAACTTTTTTGCTTTTCTTATTGCTTTTTGTGAAGAAAAATATTTGCCGCCATCATAGAAGCTATCTTCTGTTATATTTACAATTCCCATAATAATTGGGCTTTCTTTTGGTAATATGTCAAAATTCATATTTGTATGTAATTTTTTTATATTATGAAAAGCTTTATTGACAGCTATTAAATTATTTCTATTTAATTTCTTTTTCCAGTTATTAAAGGTATTGATTTTAATTCTTTTAGAGAATACTAATTTCTTTTTTGCATCTGTTTTTAATATATCCAAACTACAAATTGCTTGATTTAAACCAATCGGTAAGCCAGCATTTTTTTGGATTGCATTCTTAGCTTTTTTACCATTTATTACCTCAGAGGGCTTAATGTAAAAATAATTTTTTTTTATGCTCAATTTTTAAGAGTTACTATTATTTAAAGAAGTTTTTGCTGTAATTGGGACTGATCCTAGCAGGTCATCAGGTTTTTCTGCCTCTTTGTCCTTGTTTTTAGCGTTTTCTTCTTTTTTTATTTTTTTTCCACTTAGTAAGGTATTAATTTCATCAGCTGTAAGTGTTTCATGTTCTAACAGACCTTTTGCTATAATATGAAGAGATTCTATATGTTTTTCAATGATTCTTTTTGCAGTTGATTCTCCTTTTTCTACTAATTTTCTTACTTCAGTATCAATTAAGTGAGCAGTTTCATCAGACATGTTAGTTTGTTGTGTAACAGAATGTCCTAAGAATATCTCCTCTTGATTACTTTCGTACCTTAGTGGCCCTAGTTTGTCTGAAAATCCAAATTCTTTTACCATACGTCTTGCTAAATTGGTTGCTTGCTGAATATCATTCCCAGCTCCTGTTGTAATATTATCCTTACCATATATTATTTCTTCGGCTATTCTACCTCCAAATAAGGATGACAATTGAGCATTTAATTCATTATAGGTATGTGCTAATTTGTCTCTTTCAGGAAGCCACATTGTAACTCCTAATGCTCTTCCTCTAGGTATTATAGTAACTTTATGAAGAGGTTCGTGCCCTTTAGCCTTCAACATTACCAATGCATGACCTGCTTCATGATATGCAGTCATTTCCTTTTCATGTTCAGTCATTACCATTGATCGTCTTTCTGTCCCCATCATCCCTTTGTCTTTAGCATGTTCAAATTCCTCCATGCTTACATTTCTTTTGTTTTTTCTAGCGGCTAATAGGGCTGCTTCATTTACAATATTTGCTAAATCTGCACCAGAAAAACCTGGAGTTCCTCTTGCAATTGTTCTAGGATTCACATCTGGGCTAAAAGGTACTTTTTTCATATGAAATTTTAATATCTTATACCTGCCTACAATATCTGGATTTGGTACTACTACTTGTCTATCAAATCTACCAGGTCTTAGTAATGCT
>CAYRXL010000019.1:4144-18233 GCA_964428295.1 uncultured Alphaproteobacteria bacterium | reverse complement strand
CACCATCAATATCATATTTATCTATATCTATAAACTTGATATAACTCTTTTTATTTAAACTATTCATAATGCATTTATTTTTTCTTCCTCCACCCGAAACCAACACTATAGTAGGCTTTATATTAGTAAGATTTATTCCTCTTAATATACTCTCACTTATTATTTCTACTATGGTTGCCAACCCATCTTCTACAGTTAATTGTTTTACACTATTGTAACATTTTAAATCTATTTCATATCTGTCTAAAGATTTTGGAGGAAGTCTTGTGAAATAGCTATCTTTGAGAACAATATTAACCGCTTTTTCACAAACCTTTCCCATAGAAGCCATTTTTCCATTTGTATCCATAAATTTATTTAATTTTTTCATCATTAGATTATCAAGAGGGCCGTTTCCAGGTCCTAAGTCAAATCCCAATAAAAAATCATCAGATTTCGCTATAGTAATGTTACTTATTCCTCCTATGTTTAATATAGCAGCTGGAAATTCGATGTTTTTATTAGATATGATAGCCTTATGATAAAAAGGAACCAAAGGGGCACCTTCACCTCCATTATTGACGTCATTATTTCTAAAATCTGATATTACATTTATTCCTGTACTTTTTGCAATTATTTTTGGATCACATATTTGCCATGTCCATTTATTTTTTGGAGAATGTTTTAAAGTTTGCCCATGAAGTCCAATTACATCAACAAAACTTGGTGTTATTCGTGATTCTTTTAATACTTTACCAATAGCTATCAAATGTTTATCTGTTATGAGCTTATTTATTAATAAATAATTTTCTGATAAATTACCTAATATAATTTTTTTTTCATCATGACTATAATCTAAGTTAATACTACATATGTGTTTTATTTTATTCAGTCCATCAGTTTCTATTAGAGATACATCTACTCCATCAACTGATGTGCCACTCATTGTACCCAAAGATATATAAGATTTATTAATTTTATCTCTCAGTTTATAATCTAACAAACTTAGTAATATCAACTCTCATTTTTATGTGAATGTATGATTGCTTCGACCTCTTCATTTGGTAGTCCGGTAGCTTTCATAATTTGTTGATGATTATTTCCTTTTCTAGCCATTTCAATTGCCCTAGTCATCGCTTGATCTCCTTTGACATTATCAGCAAGCCTAGATGTGTTTTGGTCTAGTCTATGCAAAGCAGCAGACAAATCAGCAGTTCTTCTACCTAAATTTTCTATCTGATCTATTAAATTTTTATGTTCCTCTTCAAGATCTTTTTGATTTTTTTGTATAATGATAAATTGTTGATTTATTCTTTGCCCTAGATTTATATCTTTCCAAAACTTCCACAAAAAAATAAAGATAAGAATTCCTAGTAATATGTATACTTTTGCGGCTACTATAGCCTCAGCACTTTCAAACATAAATTCCCCATATTATTATTTAACTATGTATAAATAGTATAAAGGATAGTTTAAATTAAAAAAAGTTTGTATTACGAATTTTTTCTTTCGTTTATATATTCAGGAAATTCTTTGATAATTTTATTCTTTGCTACTAACTGCCGAGATAAATCATCTATAGTATTTTGCAATAAATCAATTTTATTATTAAAATTTACTTTATCAATTTCAGAAAAACTAACTACATCTTCTTCTTTAAAGCAAAAACCTTCAATAGCAGACTGCAAAGCATTCGAGCTGTCCCTGAGGGAAACAGCACTGCCGTTTAAGCCTTTCTTCATGCTATCTATAGCACTTTCTATATCTTCAAACATATATAAATTTCACAGATTAGTTTACTTTATATCTTCATAAGCCTGCATTAAAGCATCAGATATACGTTCCAAATCTAGAGGATAATCACCTTTTGCTATCGCGTCTTTAATTGCACTAACTCTCTCTAAATCTATAGGGGCGCCCTCTTTTAGCACTGATAACTTTAATTTATCAGAAATATTTATATCTTTATCAGCTTCTTTTACAGCTGTCCCTACAGATCTGTTCTTAGTAGATTCTTCGGCTTTATCTATTTTTCTATCATCTACATTCTTACTCTTCTGTGTATTTGGTGTATTTAAAAGATTTATTTTATCTACCATTTAACTCTCCATAATCTAAGTAACGACACAACGTATCACTATTTTAGCGATTTATTTTAACTTTTTTATTATTTACTACCCATGCCTTAACTATTTTACCACTACTGTCATTTATTACTTCTGTCATTTCATCCATCATAGCTGACTTTTTTACAGTTCCATCTGCAAAAACAAGAATGTTATTCACAGAACTCTCAATTGTTATTGGCTGCCCTTCTAATACAAGCCAATTTTTTTCTACATGTCTTTCTCTTAGAAATTGGTCCTTTCTTAATGAATGTTTCATTTTTCTACCTATTAAATCATTAATATTTTTAAAAGTATCAGATCCTACTGAAAACTTTGTTTGTACCAACACCAAGTCTTCCTCTTTAAGAGGATGTCCCCTCTTAATATCCTTTTTTAACTTAATTATAGTGTTTAAATTATTATTCTTAGAAACTTTTCTTGATTTTTTGAGTTTATTTTTCTTTGTTTTTACTCTTATTGTATAACTCCATTTTTTTATACCAAAACATGCTAATTCAAGTGTTTTATAATTCCCAAATTTATTTTTTATGTTAATTTCTTTAGAACAAAAAGGAAGTTTTATACCTCTCTTTATTAATGGAATTCCTTTTACGTCATTGTTACTTAAATATTCCTCTACTTTAGATTTAATTTCACTAGCTTGGTAATCATCACCTGCAATTAAGCTTAAGTTTAATAGAGATAATAGAATTATTAATTTAAACATTTCTATCCTCCAAAAAAGTATATTTCTTTTTGTGGAGAATAAATTGTGTCATTTTTCCTAACCTTATTAGGATTTCTAAGTATCAAATTTCTTATTTCATTAATAGACGGTAGATACAATTTTTTCCCTGCATACATAAAGTGGGGATTATTTCTAACAAAGGCACTAGAGTTGCTTGTAACTATTGCAAGCTCTAAAACTCTCTTATTAAGACCTGCTTTCCCATAATAATTATAAATAATGTTAGATAAGGTCTCATCTTTTTTAACTACATGGTGAGAAGAATAGTCATAGTTTTCTGTAAAACTATTATTTCCTAAGGCGTTTTCATTCTCTTGACCATTATATTTATCACTATAGTATTCTAAAATAACTAGAGGTTCAGACCTTAGCGCATTCACATATAATAAAACAAATATATTAAGAATTAGAATAAGTTTAAATAAATAATACTTTCCTATATTTTCTATATTGAAATTAATATTTTTCATCATTTACTCCAAAAATTGCGCTGTCATACCTATAAGAGAAGCTATTTCTATTTCTGAATTTAAAGGCTTCAATATAGAAGTATCATAATTAGTTTCTAAAACTTGTAAAACCACCCAATCATTCGTATCTTTTGTATCTAGCACCGCCAATTGATTTTTTTTAACACCCTGTTTTTCCCCTATAGGAACCAATATTTCTTTATTAACTATATTTATTTCAGCATTTAGAGGTTGGCATAATATATTTTTTTCTATTTCTTCTGCTAAATTTCTTGATATTTTAATAACCTGTTCTCTAATACTATTCCTACTCGCTCTGGTTAATAACCTGATGCTCTCAAAACCACTATCTATACTTAAAGGAACTAAATACTCCTCATCAACTGTAAATGCTAATTTATATGAGTCAGATGTGTAAACTTCAAGTCTTATTAAAAGCTTTAAAGAGTTAGTATCTATAAGTGCAGGATTTTGACTATTTAAATTTTTATCTCCTACTCTCCATTCAGGCTCATAAAGAGTTTTATATATTTTAACTGATGGAACATAAGCAAAATCTCCTGCATTTATCCTAAAATCGCTTTCCGTTAATGAGGCATAGTCATAACTTAAATCTTTTGTAAAATCGTTAGGTCTAAAGCTTTTACTATCAAGTTTTCTTAAATCTATTCTATTACTTGATAAAAGGTTAGAACTTATTTCATCGGAAATTAATTTTGGAATCTCGTCCATCCATGGAGGTATATTCGTATTGATACTACCTTTTAATTTATATTCGGTTAAGTGTACATTCTCTCTTTTATAACATGCGGATTTAGGAGTATCTAAATTTCCAATTATTGCTTCTATTTCAACTTCATAATGCTCACCTTTAACTTTACTTGAAATAATATTGTAATCAATTATTCTCGTCACAGGCCTGACTAACACACTTTCTGTAAGTTCGGTACCACTATTAATCGAACTAAATCCATCTACACTAGCACCTCCCTTTAGTGATGCCATATATAAGGCATCTTCCAATGCTCTTCTTCTGGCTACATCTTCTGATAGATTATCAATATAAATCCTACCCAAAGCTGAAATTTTCTTTATTTGATTCTCAACTTTAAATTTTTTAGTTTTGGTATCATATGTATCATTATTCTCCAATCCTGTAACAACTAGAGCAGCTGTAGCAGCTCCAAATAAGATATTTCTACCTAAAAGTTTTGTAGTTTTTTTTATTAATTGTAGTGGACCAGGAATAGAGTGAATAGTCTCTCCAATACTAGGTAGAAAACTTTTCTGCTCTGCTGAATTAACATTAAGCGTAAGAAAAGAAAAAATCAAAGTAATTGTAAAAAGGTATCTTAGCATGAATACTAACCCATTTTTATACTTCTAGCTTCTCTCAATAAAAGCAGCATTACGTCTCTATCCACTTCTAATACAGTTTCGTATGTATCATCTCCAGTCGGATTTATCCTAACTGTTCTAGCTCCCCTAATAGTACCTTTTACCATAGCTCTAAAGGTATCATTCTGAGTAACTAGATCTATAACTGTCGTACTTGAGTCAACTTGTATGCCGTGTATTTGTTCTGCTAATTCTCTCATGGCTGCCATCCTAGCTGCACGTATAGCCATTAATCTTTTTTGAGCCTCAGATTTTCCTGGTTGAGTAGAAACAACAGCATAACCAACTGCTGTTATTGTAGGAATTGCTTCTACAGAAGTACTAAGTATCTCTTCTGTTGCTTTTACAGCATCCTGTCCAGATTCTGGCAAGTCAATTTTCTCAATTCTTTCTTCTTTAGTTTGCATAGAATAGGGAAAACCAAGAACTGTTAATTGGTTTGAACAAGCAGATAAAATAACTGATGTTATTATTAATAATAATGTAATTTTAGTCATTTAAAACCTCTAGATGTTTCTTTATTTATTGTTAAAACTTAACTTCATACAATTTTTAATTATCACTTGCATTAAATATGCCATAGGTCAATTAATTTAATTAAAAAAATCAAATAATAAAATAAAACTATTGTTTGGCATAAGACTTGCGTCTTTCTATATAAAAAAGTTGCTTTATTAACATAATTGTAATGCGTTGCTTAAGTTTTAGTGCATTTTTATTATTATTATTTAGGAGAGTGTCATGGAAATGACAGTCAAAGAAAGAAAAAGCGTTAAGATTCTTCCTTTAATGGGACTACCATTAGGAATTCTAGTGCTTATGGCAATGATGGTCATTCCATTACCTCCTATATTACTTGATGTGTTTTTTACGACCAATATCCTTGTATCTCTTATAATTCTAATGGTTGCGTTACAAACTTTTAAACCACTTGATTTTTCTAGTTTTCCAACCGTACTTCTTTTTGCAACAGTATTAAGATTGGGATTAAATGTTGCATCCACAAGAATAGTGCTAAGTTCTGGTCATAACGGAACTGACGCTGCCGGAAAAGTAATCGAAGCGTTTGGAAATTTTGTTATAGGTAGTGACTATGTAGTAGGAATATTTGTTTTTTCAATATTAATTATTATAAATCTAATAGTTATAACTAAAGGAGCTGGGAGAGTTTCAGAAGTTTCTGCTCGCTTTACCCTTGATGCAATGCCAGGAAAACAAATGGCAATAGACGCAGATTTAAGTGCAGGACTACTTTCAAATGATGAAGCAAAACAAAAAAGAGCAGATATAAGTAAAGAAGCTGATTTTTATGGAGCTATGGATGGTGCTTCAAAGTTTGTAAAAGGAGATGCTATAGCAGCAATATTAATATTACTTATAAATATTGTGGGTGGGTTAATTATAGGAACAACACAACATAACCTACCTTTTGAAAATGCCGCAGCTACTTACGTTGTTCTTTCAGTTGGAGATGGGTTAGTAGCTCAAATACCATCATTACTGTTAGCAATGGCTACAGCAGTTATAGTTACAAGAATCTCTTCTGACCATGATTTATCTAGCCAAATTGGTAATGAAGTGGGCATGACTCGTGCTTGGTTGCCTGCAGCTGCTGTCTTACTACTCATAGGACTTATTCCTGGAATGCCAAACTTCCTATTTATAATGGCATCATGTTTTGCTGGAATAATAGCTTATTTAAATTATAGAAAAAAATCAGAATCAATTGAAGTTACTGAAGAAAACAAAGATTTAGAAGATGATGAACCTGAAAAAATCAGCTTAACTGAGATAGCTGACAATGCACCCATATCTATTCAATTGGGTTATGGTTTAATAAAATTAGTAGATGAAGACAATAGTGGTCCACTAGTGAGTAGAATAACTGGTGTGCGCAAACAAGTTTCGAAAGATCTAGGTTTTGTCTTACCACCAGTTAGAATAAGAGATGACCTTAATTTAAATGCCAATGAGTATACAATAAAACTTGGTCAAACAATAGTTGGACAAAATGAAGTTTATCCTGATAAATTACTTGCTATACCAGGAGATGATTCTGAAATTAAAATTACTGGTATAGAAGTGAAAGATCCATCTTTTAATATGGATGCAATATGGATAGACCGACATGCTCAAGCTAAAGCAGAAGCCGCGGGCTATATGGTAGTATCACCTGAAGCAGTAATTGCCACTCATCTAAACCAAATTCTAAGTAGACATGCAGGAGACTTATTAGGACAAGACGATGTACAAAAGTTGTTAGATAATTTAAAAAACAGTGCACCACAGTTGGTAGAATCGGTTATTCCTAAACTAGTTCCGCTTCATCAACTTACAAGTATATTAAGAATTCTTTTGTCTGAAGGTGTCCCCATAAGTGATTTGAGAAGAGTGTTAGAAGTTTTATCTGGACTTACTACTTCAAATGTCTCTGCTATAGACCTTGCTGAAGCATTAAGACCTGCATTAGCTGGATTACTAATACAAAAAATTGCACCTTTAAATAAACCACTGCCAGTAATCACATTAAACTCAAACATGGAACAAGTACTTATAAATGCATCAAAAGAACAAAATACGGGTACTGGATTAATCTTAGAACCAAACTTTGCCCAAAATATGGTCAAATCTATAAATGATGCCTATGAAAAGTCTGTAGCTAACGATGAAACTCCTATGCTCGTAACATCACCAATTATAAGGAGAGAATTGTCAGCGTTAATAAAACAAAACATTGAAGACCTAAACGTATTATCTTTTACTGAACTACCAGATAATAGAAAAATCAAAGTAGTAGCAACAATAGAAAACAAGGAAAACAAAGAAAAATAAATGGAGCTTAATATGAGAAAAACAACGACAGTTAAAGCAAAAGATTCAACATCAGCAATGGAAAAAATAGTTTCTGAAATAGGTGAGGATTCTGTTATTTTATCTACTAAGCACGTGGATGGGATGGTAGAAATGACTGCCTCAAACTCGCTACAGCATAAAAATGCTGTTAAAAAAAGATTTGATAAAAATAAATTCTCTAAGATCTACAAAGATAAGAAAAAAAGTTTAACCCAAATAGGAAAAAATAAAGAGAATTTAAATATTCATAATTTTATTCCAAAAGCTTCAAATGAAAACAAAAATATATTTGATTTCAAAAAAACTGATTTATCTAAAGAGTTTGATAAATTAGCAAAACACATTGATAACAGATTAGAAGGACTATTAATAACTGAAGATACAGCTATGATTAATAAACTTGCTCCATCAAATTCAATAAGACTAAAACAATTAGGATTTTCTACACATATAGTTACTCAACTAAGAAATACCTTTTGTAATCATACATTTGAAGAAGGAAGAGTTAAATTCATTAGGGCTTTAGCTAAATTACTTACAGCACCTTTTCCTGAAAGAATGTTTAAGGCTAAAGTAATCCTTGTTACAGGAACTTCAGGAACAGGGAAAACAACACTAGCAGCAAAAATTGCTTCATCCATATCTGATAAAACAGGTAAAAATAATATAGTTTTAGCAGAATTATGCAGAAAGAATCATATCGCATCAGAAGATCTTAGATCTTTTGCTCGCTTATTAAACATTCCACTAACTAATCAGTTAAAACATGGAGATATATCAGATACTATGTTATTAAACGATGAAGCTAAAATAGTAGTAGATTTAGCAGGTGACTTAAAAAGCGGAAATAAAATTATTGATGGTTTAGAATCGAGGCATGGAGATACGGATATTTGTACTGTACTTTGTCTACCAAGTGGGTCTTCAAACAATCTAATGAAGAAAACATGGCAACTGGTTAAAGCACAACGTCCTATAGTTGCTTTAACTAAACTAGATGAATGTGAGATTTCTGCAGCTGGATTATCCACCTTAGCAGAATTGTCTGCAAGAATAGGAATTGTTAGTGGCAATAAGTCAATAGTAGACTCCTTGTTGTTTACAAATGAAGATGTATTAACTAAGTTTATGAAAGAGAATTTTTAGAAGGAATAAGTAAATGGCAGAATCAATTGCTATAGCTAGTGGGAAAGGCGGTGTCGGCAAAACAACTATAGCCGTAAACTTAGCCCTTAGCATAGCTTCTAAAGGAGATAGGTGTATTCTTTTGGATGCTGACATGGGTATGGCGAATTCTCACATACTTTTGGGACTAAATCCCACAAAATCTATAGCAGATGTTATAGAAGGAAGAGATAAAATAGAAAATGTAATTATAAATGCTCCTAAAAATCTGAAATTTTTGTCTGGAGGTTCTGGGTTAACAGAGATGCTAAGTCTCAGTCAAAGTAAAAGACTAAATTTTATAAGAAGCTTTGAGAATTATTCGAATATATATGATCAGTTATTAGTTGACGTAAGTGCTGGTGCAGAGGATAGTTCATTGTCAATAATTTCAGCTTCTGACAGAGTCTTGTTAGTACTAGTCGGAGAACCCACTAGTTTCATGGACGCATTTACATTAGTAAAAGCATGTTATTTAGAGTTAGGATACAGAGAGTTTTGCATTGTAATCAATATGGCCAATTCGGAGATTCAAGCTAAAAATAATTTTAATAAATTTAAAAATATAGTTACTAAATTCTACGAAGTAAATCTTACGTATACTGGATATATACAATCAAGAAATTCAATACGTAATTCTATTATAAAAAGAAATCCAATCGTATTAGAAGAAGGTAGCAAAGATATTAAAAACCAGTTTTTTAGTATTTATGATAATATCTTAAATTCTCCAATAAACAGACATAGTGGAATAAAATTTTTTTTAAACAATCATAAAAAAACATTAAGAGAAGCATAATGCATTCTTATTCTGATATAGAAAAACCAGATATAGAACAACTAATTAATAGTCAGGTAAAGAGCGTTCATAAAATAGCTTGGCATCTCTTTGGAAGAGTAAAATCAATAGTTGATATCGAAGACTTAATTCAAATAGGAATGGTAGGTTTAATAACTGCTGCCCAAAACTTTAAACCTCAACCTGGTGTAGATTTTCAACATTATGCTAACATAAGAATAAAAGGAGAAATAATAGATTTTCTGAGAAAAAACTCAAACTTATGTAGAACAACAATAAAAAGAAAACAAGAAGCTGAAATAAAAATTGAAAATTTAAAAATAAAATTACAAAGAGAACCTAATGAAGAAGAAATAGCAAAAAGCTTAGATATTTCACTAGATGAATACAATTCATGGAGAGAATCTTTTGCAGCTAGTAAACTAGAAGATTTAGAGTCTGTATATGACGAATTTTCTATCTGGTTTTCATCTAAGAATAATACACCTGAAGATGAAGTTTTTGATAAAGAACTAAGAGCACAACTAATTGAAGCACTAAAAAAGCTTGATAAAAAAGAGGCTTTAGTAATTCAGTTATACTACGTAGAAGAACTAAATATTTATGAAATTGCAGAAACCCTCGAAATATCTACAGGAAGAGTTTCTCAAATAAAGTCATCAGCTATAAATAACCTAAGAAAATATACTAATTACCAGTAAATTGTTTTGAGTAGTAAAATTATATGAAAGAATGGACCCAAATAAGTACAATAGAAATGTTTGTAAATTCGGTAGATGCAAATTTTGATATTGAATATAATGATGTCAAAATAATAATAGACTGTAACCTATTAAACATTGCAAGAGGAAGATGTAGTGTTACTCTTTTAAAAAGAAATAATAAAAATAAGGATATGAGTAGAATTTTAATAAACGCCGATAAACCAATAATGGAGGCAACAAAGACCTTAAAAGAAGCTAATTTTGAAAGTATCCAGAATCAAATAAAATTAATAAACATTAATAAAAACAAGAAAATAAAGATAACTCTTACAACTGACAAACCTCTTGCTGTGGATAATAGTGGTTTTTTACAAATAGAAAATGAAACAGAATTAAATATTGTATCAATTAAATTTAATATACCTTACCTGTAATTATTCTTGAAAGTTTTTTGGCTAACCCATTAATCTTTTTATAACATCCAAGGTAGACTGCATAATTCTTGCATTCCCTCCGAAAGCTTGCTGTGTTTTTAATAATGCAACCATTTCATTAGTAATATCAGTATTTGAACTTTCTAAAGCCCCTGAAATTATCTGACCAAAGCTTCCTTTCATTGCTTCTCCAAGGATTTGAGTTCCACTCACACTTGTTGCTTCATAGGTATTTGATCCATTAGACCTCAAAGCTGTCTCATTATTAAACTTTGCTAAAGCTATTTGACCTATTACTTTAGTTTCATTTAATCCATAAGTAGCCTCTATTATTCCTGAAGAATTAACTTTTAGTGCTGAAAGGTTAATACTTCTTCCCTCTTTACTAATCTGCGTCAATGGGATATTAATAGGTAGTGCTTCCGTAGCTAACGAAGGGTCTTCCCCAAGATATCCAGCAACTCTAAAGCCTTCCATAGTCAATACATCACCTGTTGCATTTAAGGTAAATGATCCATCCCTCGTAAACCTTGCAGCCGAAGTATCTGTCGGGGATAAAACAAAAAACCCACCTCCACTTATACTAAGATCTAATGCATTACCAGTCATTATGGGAGAGCCTTGTTTCATTATCTTTCTTGATCCTTGCATTAAAGCTCCCAATCCTTTTTTACTTTTAGGATTATCTGATAAAGACTTTGAATAAATATCTACGAATTCAGTCCTGCTTTTTTTGAAAGCTGTGGTTCTAGAATTAGCAATGTTATTAGATATAACTTCTAATTCTTTTGTTATTGCATTTAAACCATTCTTAGTTATTGTAAACATTTTAACTCTTTCTAATTTAGGAGCTGTCTGCAATATTTATACCATATCTAAAAAATTATTTTACTAGTCGTTTATTTTAAATTTAATGTTTTATAAATTTGAATCCTATTTTATAATCACTAAATATTTACTTTAGGATATATTTATGGCTGATAATAAAAATTCAAGGTCCTTAGTACCTGTTTCTGAACCAAGAACTCCTGCGCCAGTAAAAAAAGGAGAGCTAAGCACCCCTTTTGCACTTGTAGATTCAGCTATATATCTACAAAACAAAAAAGACGTTAGAAATATTCTTCCAGATGTTTTGGGAAGAGTTTTAGCACGTATATGGATTGACCCAGAATTCAGAGATGCATTCAAAAAGGAACCACAAAAGACTCTAGAAAACCATAGTATATTTTTACCCGACGGAATGTCTCTTGAATTTCACAAACCAAACACAGATAGACCTAGAATAGTAGTCTATGAAAAAAGACCTGATATAAAATTTAGAATAAGAGTTTTACATTTACAGTTGATTATGATAGCTGGACGTTAATATTTGCCATGAGAATAACATTTGCTACTATTTTATTTTTCCTAATAAACAGTTTTCAATACTCCTTTTCTCAAAACCAAAGTATACAGACTCCTCAAATTCCTAATATAGAAAATAGATCTAAAACAGATATTAAAAATGGAATCTTGAATACATACATAAGAAGCATGGAAAAATGGAAAATACCATTTAGTACATTATTAGAAAATAAAGCAGGATCTGCTTGTATAGAATGGGAAAGGATAACAGAAGAATTCCTGAAGATAGGTATCTTTGATGCGTTAGGTTACAGTCAAGATATTGCTAATGAAAAAGCAGCAAAAATAGCAGCAGAGGCAGGTTGCAATAAGATGAAGGATTATTACAAGCTAGGGGACTCCTGTACATGTGAAACGATAGTTCTAAATGATAAGAATCAAGTAATAATCCCATACGTAGAACCCGATTTAGAAGCTGAATTTTTAAATGCAGTAACACATTTCAAACAAAAGAATTATTTAAAGTCTATTGAAATATTTGAAAAACTATCACAAAAGGGAGATGGTCAAGCTCAATATAATTTATCCTATTTATATTTCAAAGGACTAGGACATCCGCAAAATTATAATAAATCGCTCTATTGGGCATGGGCTTCATTACTGAGCGGAGAAAAAAAAGCAAAACCTATAATAACAGAATCTAAAGAACGATTAACTGAGGAAGAAATTAATTTAACAAGAGAAAATCTAAAAATATATTTAGAGAAAAGAGTATATGAAGGAGATATAAATGCTATTTTACCTTTAGCCAAATGGTATACAGTAGTTTCAGAAGATGAAGATATGAAAAATGCATATATTTGGTACTCAGTAGGAACAGCTATGAACATAAAAAGTGCCTCTATAGGTAGAAATAAAGCACTAAAAGATATAAAGTCTGAAGAGGTAGTAGAATTACAAAATGAAGCAGAAAATATATTTAAGAATTTAAAGAAAAATTTACAAAATGATAGGAGTAAAAATTTATGAAATATAGGATAGATTGGATAATTAACGGTACTATATACACTGATGCCGATTCAGAAAAAGAAGCAGAGAAAGAGATTGAAAACAAGCTCAAAAACTTTATAAATGAAAATAATAAGTATTTTTCTGAAATGGGGGCAACTGCACTACAAGGTACCGCTACTTCATCAAATGAAAACGGAAAAACTTAAGATTTTAAAAATTAAGCAAAAAAAATATAATGGCAAATAAATTAAAAGAAAGTAAATATTATAAAATTAGAAAACGCCTATGGCAAATATTGGAAACCTCTGAACCCACTGACAGAATAAGTATTTATACCGATATATTTTTAATCTTACTAATTTTATGCAATATCATTGCAGTCATTTTGGAAACTGTAGATAGTATTTATGTTCAATATAAGTTTGAATTTTTAATTTTTGAGAGAGTTTCTACCTTTATATTCTTAATAGAGTATCTTCTAAGAGTTTGGGTAAGTATAGAGTCTAAAAGTTTATCCGGAAATTTAATTTCAATTAGATTAAAATATATGGGTACTTGGCCTGCCGTAATTGATTTTTTAGCAGTAATATCAGGTTTGTTGCCAATGATAATAGATGTAGATCTGAGAATTTTAAGGGCACTTAGAATGCTAAGATTGCTTAAATTTAGTAGATATTTTAAAGTAATGAATATCCTGTTAGGAGTCATAAAAGAAGAGAGACAATCATTCTTGGCTTCTATGTTTTTATTGTCAATAGCAATGCTACTTGCCTCCACCGGAATTTACATTGTTGAACAAGATGCACAGCCAGATAAATTTGGTTCAATCCCCGAAGCTATGTGGTGGGCAGTCGCTACTCTAACAACAGTAGGCTATGGAGATGTAACACCTATAACCCCTGCAGGAAAGTTATTTGGCGCAATAATAACCATAATAGGTATCGGTGTAGTAGCTTTACCTTCTGGTATTTTAGCATCTGGTTTTTCAGATCATTTAAGAAGAAGGCAAAAACAATATCAAGAAGAATTAGAAGAAGCTTTAAAAGATGGTGTAATAACAAATCAAGAAAGATCTAA
>CAYRXL010000019.1:0-4134 GCA_964428295.1 uncultured Alphaproteobacteria bacterium | reverse complement strand
TAATTGGTCTTTTAAATGTGAGAGCATTAAGTATTGATTTAACAAATCAAGAAAGATCTAAACTAAGGGAGCTTGCCGGCGATATGAACTTATCAGAAGAACAAATAAAGATAATGGAAGATACTCTTAAAAAATAAAGTGAGGTATTAACTGTCTGTATAAAAGTTTGCGCTCATAACTAAACCAATTGCCGTCATAACTGTTACCATTGCAGTACCCCCATAAGAAATTAATGGCAATGGAACTCCTACTACAGGAATAATCCCTATAACCATTGCAATATTCGAAAAAACATAAAGAATAATTGTCACACTAAGAACAAAAACAAGTAATCTAGAAAAATGATCTTTTACTTTATAACTTATATATATGCAGTAAGTAATGATTAAAGAAAATATGAATAACACTAATAATGAACCAAAAAGCCCGAATTCTTCAGAAAATATAGCAAATATAAAATCAGTATGAATTTCAGGAATAAAATCTAATTGACTTTGACTCCCATTAAGAAATCCTTTACCCAAGAACCCTCCTGATCCTATCGCTATCTTAGATTGAATTATATGATATCCACTACCTAGAGGATCACGTTCTGGATTTAGAAAAGTTAATACTCTTTCTTTTTGATAATCATGTAAAAACGACCAAATAAACGGTAAACTGATTAAAAAAGATAAAATACCTCCAGAAATAAACCAATATGAAATTCCTGCTACAAATATCACCGATATTCCACTAAAAAGAAGTAAAAGACCTGTGCCAAGATCAGGTTGTTTTAAAACTAAAATTAGGGGTATAAAGATCAACAGAAGAGGTATAAGTAAAGACTTAACCCAATGCAGTCTAACATCTCCACACTCACTTAGGTATTTAGAAATTGCTAATATTAAGGATATTTTCATAACTTCTGATGGTTGTATATACGATATACCAAAATCTATCCATCTTTTAGCTCCTGCTATCTCTACACCCACATATTCTACAGAAAAAAGGAGTAAAACAGATAAAAAATAAACTGTATAACTTAACTTAAACCAATACTTTATATTTACCATACCTATTAACACCGTTATAAATAGTGCAAATCCAAATCTAACCATATGATTCCTTGCCCAGGGGTCCATATTACCTCCAGAAGCTGAATATAATGTTGCAACTCCTATAGCAGTTAGTATAGTAAGTAAAAATAATATCAGCCAATTAAGTCTTATAAATCTTATAAAATATCTCTGTATTAAATTGATATTGGGCTTAGTATATGACAACAATATGTAAATCCAATTTAAGTAATAGCTGTAGAAAAAAGCTGGAGGAAAATATCTCTTGCAATAGGGGCAGCAGATCTAGAACCACTTCCTCCATGTTCTATTACCACTGATATAGCATACTTGGGATCTGTATAAGGTGCAAATCCTACAAAAAGTGCATGATCTCTTTGATCTAATGGTAATTCCTCATTCTTAACTACTCCCTGCTCCCTCTCCAACATGCTAATTCTCCTGACTTGTGATGTACCTGTTTTACCTGCCATTATATTCTTTTTGCTAAGAATCCTTGAGTTATATGCTGTTCCTCTAATTTCATTAACACTATCATACATAGCTGATTTGACTAAATCTATGGAACTTTTAGAAAGATTTAGGTTTTTTATATTTTTTATTTTAGTTGAATTATTATTTATAGATTTAATTAGCTTAGGATAAATTAATTTTCCTCCGCTTGCAATCCTACTAGTCATTACTGCTAATTGTAACGGAGAAGTTAAGATATAACCTTGTCCAATTCCTGTAACAATAGTCTCACTTTTACTCCATTTTTGGTTTAGTTTATCTAGTTTCCATTTTTTATCTGGTAATAAGCCATTAACAGACTTTAATACTTTCTTTTCATATGCGTAGCCTAAACCAAGTTTTCTTGCCATAGGCATTATAGTATCAATACCTATTCTTAGAGATAATTCATAGAAAAATACATCGCAAGATTGGGACAATGCTTGTTTAGCGTCAACAAACCCATGTCCATGTTCTTTCCAGCAATGAAATGTTTGATTGCCAAATTCAAAACCTCCAGAACAAAAATGTTTTTTATCTGGGTCTAGTATGCCAGATTCCAAAGCAGCCAACAAAACTACTAATTTAAAAACTGAACCAGGAGGATATAATCCCATTGAAGCCCTATTAAACAAGGGATTATCAGGATTGTTTCTTATATTTTCCCAGTCTCTAGTACTTAATTCACTACTAAACATATTTGGATCGAAAGTAGGTGTAGAAACCATTGAAATTATATCTCCTTCAGGAACTTTCATTACTACCACTGCGGCACTGTTAGCTAGTAATTTATTAGAAATATATTCTTGTAATACTCCTAATATTGTCAAATGAATATCAGATCCAGGCATTCCTCCTAAAGTAACCAATTCCTTAATTACTCGACCATGAGCATTTACTTCTACTTTTTGTGTTCCAGGTTTCCCTCTTATTTCTTTATCATAAGCTAATTCTACTCCAGACTTTCCTATTCTTGAGCCAGGCATGGATAGCAAAGTACTCTTTTTCTGATCATTTTTATCTTGTTTTCCTACATTACCTACAATTTTTGCAGAAGGCATAGATTTGTAATGCCTGACTAATCCCTTTTCTTTAAATACTCCAGAAAGTTCTGGTATGTGCTCAGATATTTTGGCTACGTCATTCCAAATCAAGTTTTGCCTCAAATAAATTGGAATATTTTTATTAGCCGTAATAAATAAATTATTAAAATTTTTAATTTCTTCTTCTGTCAAATGAATTAAATTTGAAATTTTACTTACAGTATTTATTGGGTCACGAGACTCACTTGGTATCAATATTAATCTAAAGTTTTCTTTATTCATGGCTAAAACACTTGAAGATCTATCAAATATCCTTCCTCTAGGCGGTATTATTAATCTTGAGTTTATTCTGTTTTCTTCAGCAAGTTTTCTAAACCTATAACCTTCTTTTATTTGTAATTTATAGAGTCGCTCAGCCAAAATTAACATCATTAACCCTTTAAATCCTGATAGAATTAAAGATCTTCTAGTGTATATATTTAGCCTATTACGAAGAAAACTAGACATTAGGAACTCTATACTTATTCATCATATTAGATACCCATCCAAGAATAATACTCATTGCCGGATATATTGAGATTGTTAACAAGAATTGTAATATAAAATTTTCTACTGAAGGAAATTTCATGTAATATAGATACAAAAATATCCAATTTATAATAATAAATATTAGAAAAACTAAAGAAGCTAAAAACCAGCCTATTATAAAAGTTGAAGGCTTAATAACAGAACTAACACGAAGAGCAACAAACCTGAGTAATAACATCAGCAATGGACCACTGCCCAAAGGATTCCCAAAAAAAATATCAGAAAGCAATCCTACTAAAAATATCTGATACTCGCTAAATACTTTATTATTATACACAGACCAGTAGTAAACACATATTACTACTAACATTGGAAGACTAATTCCAAAGCCAGTAGGTGGTTTAAGACAAACCAAAAGTAATATCGCTACTAAACAAGTAATTATAGGAAGGTAATATAAAGACGATCTTATATATAAATTAATTTTTCCAAAAATTTTCATTATTCTTTTTTAAAATAAGGTGTCACTGTCGTAGTTTATTATTCTAACATATCCTAAATCATCCCAACCCTCTACAGGTTTTACCTTCACTCTTTGCTTTCCTATTTGATCAACTTTCCCCACAACTAGTCCTGCGGGAATTAATCCCCCATCTCCTGAAGTTATTATTCTCTCGTCTTTAACTACTTTAGAATGAGTATTCAAAAATTTTAAATATAATAGTGCAGAGTTATCACCAGATAGAATTGCTCTATGACCTGTTTTTTCAGTAAGAACAGGAATCTGGGAGTTAAGGTCAGTAACCAATAAAACTCTAGAGGCATTAGAACCCACTTCTACTGTTCTTCCAATCATTCCTGAAATATTTACTACTGCCTGACCTATTTTAACCCCATCTTTTTTCCCTGCATCATCAGTTTATGTCTTTACAAATCCGCCTCCAGAGTTTGCTAATATTCTCGAAATGATATTATTGATTTCTTTTTCATTTTCAGAATTTTAAAGTTTTTTT
>CAYRXL010000018.1:16296-18267 GCA_964428295.1 uncultured Alphaproteobacteria bacterium | reverse complement strand
TAGCGCTGTATGTATCATTCTATCCATATTATCACTCCTTCTATATTAATTAGGACCTAATTTGGATAATAGCTTGAGTTAGTGTTGAATTAGTTTCAATAGCTTTTGCATTTGCTTGCAAGTTTCTTTGTGCTGTTATTAAACTTACCAACTCTTCAGTAATATCAACATTTGAGCGCTCTAAAGAACCTGACAAAATTGTACCAAAACCATCAGCTCCTGCCTCACCTACAATAGCAGTCCCTGAAACTGATGTTTCAACATATGTAGCATTACCAATTTGTTTTAATCCATTTTGGTTATTAAAGTTTGATATAACTAGTCTTCCTAACGCAACGTTATCTCCATTTGTATAGTTTGCTCTAACTAATCCAGATGCATCAATATCTAGTCCGTCTAGACGTCCAACAGTTTGTCCATCTTGAGATACAGAAGTAACAGAAAAGGGAGATGCTAACTGAGTTGAATCAGCAAAACTTAAATCTAATGCTATAGACAAAGCATCTCTTCCAGCATCTAAATCAGCAGGAAAATCACCAGTATAATCTACTTTTTGCACTGGACTTACTAAGGCACCTTTAGTATCAAAAGTAAGTTCACCAGGTTTTAAAAACACTCTAGTATACGCTTTTACCGTAGCATCATTTGGATTAAACACATCTTCTGGCTGTACAGTAACAATTTCAGTGTCTGAATTTACATAAGCATTTTTTCCATCAATTGTTGCTGCCGAACTTGGCAAATCAAATATGATAGGAGTTGATCCAGATGCTGGATCTAAATTATCCAGACCTAATCTAGCTGTTCCAGAGACAAACATTTGACTTTTTGGTCCAGTGGTACCTGTGGTAAAAGTAAGTCTATTGTTGACTAAATCATAAGTAACTCTTGCACCATTTACAGTTGTACCAGTAGTACTTTCCATTTGATTAATTCTCAATTCCAGTGCACTAGCAAGTGTCGCACCTGTATAAGTACCTTCTGGTACTTGTATAGGAGAACTTATCCCATCAACATTCAATAAAAATACAGTTTCTTGAGAAGTTGCAGAAAGAAAAAATTCCTTTGATAAATCTTCGTTTGATGATTTTCCATATAAAACTGCAGCCTTAGATGCCAAACCTCTGGCTGTTCCTTCTACTGTAGTATTAACTTCAGTTACTGAACCTAAGCCAAAAAGTGCATTTGTCCCACCAAATCCTGCTTCATTTGACGTAGCAATTCCAGATGTTATAGCTAATCTTCCTACCTCTAAATTTGATGCGGTTGTTGTCTCAGATACTCCTACAGCACCATCCGCCAATATTTTCTCTCCAGTAGTTGCACTTTGAATTGTAAATTTATTTAAGTTAGAATTATAAGAAACCGCAACACCATACGCTTGGTTAGTAGAAATATTATTTCCCTTAAATAAAATGGAGTCCCCATTTAACTTTTCACCACCACCCACAAGAGATGTAGGAGCATTAGCCGCTGATTTTAACCCAATACTATTGGTAGTTGTAGAAGGACCAAATACTGAAAATGAATAAAACCTACTTGATTGACTTGGCCCTATTATAGACCCATCACCCTCAAATGTAAAAGTCTGACTTTCTATATCGTAGGCAATCTTCAATGGAGGTTTTTTCTCATCAACCCAATCAGTAGTAGTAGTTCCAACTGTACTAGATTTATATGCTGCTGTATCTGCATCCCCAGCAAGTCCCAATTTATATAAATTTCCAGCTCCACTAGTAGTGTTACCTTTTAAAGAGGTTTGAAAATTTGAGAATACAGCGTATCCATTAGTATCTGCTGCTCCTCCTGATGAGTCACCCGCACCACTTAATAAGCTAAGCTTAGCATGTGCATCTATTTCATCAGCCACAACTACATCAGTAATTGCATGAGAGCTTATACTCGTATCATAAATGGCATATGCACTTCCTGTCCAAATCACTGAAATATCAGCGAAATTATCATCGCCAT